>JASIEN010000482.1 GCA_030045935.1 Candidatus Sulfotelmatobacter sp. | reverse complement strand
AGGCTTTGGCGCGCAGCAGTTCCTGATAAAAGTTGAGCACTGAGCGCACATTGTTGTCGTCAGTGACGTAGGCTCTCCTGCTTCTTACCGGCTGCGCAAGTTCGGCGCAAATGGCTTGGAGAAGCGCTGCCCGATTTGCCTTGGGAATCAGATGGACCCCTGCCGGACGCATCCCATTGTCGCTGGCGATGACCGGAGTGCCCACGTGTAGAGCTTCGCGCACCGAGATCGCATCGCCGTCGTAAAGCGTGGTTCGCAGCATCAAATCGGCCCGCGCTATAAGCTGTATGGTAGTCGCATGTGGCACGTCCCCACACAGGAGAATGTCTTGGGCATAAGAACACTCACCAATCTTCCTTCGCAATTCCATTTCGAGGCTGCCCGATCCGACCAAAAGCAGCCCGGCAGCAGGAAATCTCTTACGTACCAATCGAAGTGCGTCGATTTGCAGCGGCAGATCGTACTCGGGTTCCAGCCCTCCAACGGAAACCAACATCGGATGATGCGTGTAGAAGAAGGACTCAAACGCGCTGGGCATTGTGCCAGTGGACTGCTGTGCTGGCAGGAACGAATGAGGCTGAATCAGCCGTGTTTTTTCCCGTGGTACACGCAAACGTTCAAAGAAACTCATAATCTCCTGGTTGACGCCGATCATTCCGTTGAATCGGCGAAAAACAAGTCCCGCGAATGAACCCGGGCCGGTGGCCTTTCCTTCCGGAGTGGAAGGATATCCGCCAGAATGAAACGTCAAAACCGACACTTTCCTTGGCTGCAATGTGCAAACCAGACCGAGAGCCTGTACGCGCCTGGTGAGCATTCCTCCGAGATGTAAGTGGAGTACGTCATATTTCAGTCTCCATAAAAGTTCAATTACCCCGGCCGCACTGCTGGGATAGTAGACCTCGTCCTCCTCCGTTTTTCTGTGTCGCGTGATGTTGATGATCGCACAACCGATGCCGTGCTGCCGTAGAAAGCTGCGGATTGCGACCAGGTTACTCTGAACTCCACCATGCGGCGGAGGAAAAGGACCTAGCTGTAGCACTCGCATTGGGTTGGTGGCGAAAAGAACTCTTCGATGTCGACTACCCAGCCTGCGTGTGCGCGAGCCAACTCCAGCAGCAAAAGGCATATCCGTGTCGAAGACGCTGCATTTCGCCCAGTAACCTGCGCACCTTGCTCAAGTGAATCAAAGAAATCGCGCATTACGCTTCGTAGCCGTTCTCGGCGAATTAGCTGGGAACGGCACAAAAGAATTCGCCGCCCATTTGGTAATATATCAGGCTGGGCATTGGAATTATTGCGACTCCGAGGCGCCGCTTTCACCGAAGTAACGGGAGAGCCTGACTCTCAACTGGATGCCGGACGGTTCTCGCATCAGGATGTACCACAGCACGCCCACCCCATACGCCGCCAGCCCCGCCGCAAGATTCATGATCAATTGCGGATAACGGTGAGCGTAAAAAGAGCGCTGCATGATTACCAGCACGATGCTCATCGGTATGCAAAGAAGTAGCGGGTACGTGTACGCCTCAACGATGAACTTGCGTACCGGAATCTCGAGTTGCCGGCACAGATGTCTCGGCAGGAAAAACAAGGACGTGCAGAGTAACGGAATTGCGGTCCCGATCGCGTCACCCAGGATTCCCCAACGCTGGACCAGCACAATACTGAGAATCAGATTGGAAATTCCTTCAATCAACACGATGTAGGCCAGCGCCTTATGCAGGCTCATTCCGAACAAAATCCGATTTGACGTCGCCTGAGCGTTGTACAAGGCTGAAGGGATCAGAAGAACCAGAAGAACGAGGTAGCTGGAGACGTAGCGTGGCCCAACCCACGCTTCGATCACTGACTTGCCCATCACTACAAGAGCCACGGTCATGGGGAACATTACAAAAGCGCAAGCTCGATTTCCAGCGATGAAAATCTTGCGTAATTGGTCGCGATTGCCCGTCGCATGGAAATGGCTCGACATCGGCGTGAAGATCTGCGCCAGGCTGCTGACGACTTCAACCGCGTAATCCACCAGTCGCCCGCCGATGGAAAAAAAGGTAATAGCACCCGCGGAAAGGAAGGTTCCGATCACGATGGCATCGGTTTTGAACCGCAGTCGTCCCGCCACGATGATCATGAAGGTGACCGATCCGTAGCTGGCGACCTGGCTAAGCGAGTCCCGGCTCACGTATTTCCAGCCATACGGAACGGTCAGCAAATAATGCGCAAACACCCCCCGCACCGCCGACGCGACCAAAGGCAGCGACACGGTAATCAATGCCACCATCAGGAGCCCGAAACCATGCCGCAGGACATAGAGGATTAGCACCGCGCGCATCAGCGTTTGCACGATGTTGGTCCAGTTCAGCAGATAGAATCGCTGCAGTCCCTCGAGGATGCCGCCCGAAATGCCAAGCGGGAACCCGAGAGACAGAGACCCTCCAACCATCAGAAACAGAATGCGTGCGTCATGAAGAAAGCCGAGTGGGACATGGAACATCCGATCGACATAAAGACTGCCCACAATCGTGGGTACAAGCAGGGCACAACAGAGGCATGTGTAACTGAACAGGCTGGTGTTGATGAGCCGCGACAGTTCCTCCTTTTCACCGGTCGCCTTAAATTTCGAAACGTAGCGAACCAGGGATGAGCGAATTCCAAAATCAAAAATTCCGTAGTAGCCGGTCAGGGAAAAGATAAGAACCCAAAGTCCGAAAGCATCGTCACCCAGGTGATGAAGAATAAAGGGCGAAAGAAAGAACCCGACGGCGATATTCACCGCCAGGTTTCCCCAACTCGATGCTACATTTTTGAGGGCTCGAATCTTGAGGCTCATTCACATCGATCCGACGGCTGGCGAACGCGACCAGGCGGGCGTAGAAAACACTTGCTGGCCTGATGCATATCCCAGGGTGGCATAAAGTACCGGTGCTGTCTAGGTTACGAGTGCAAATCGAACCTGGTTCGAAACGAGACGGAAGCGGGTTGAGAGGAGCGTGCTCAACTGAGTGGTTTAAGGG
>JASIEN010000481.1 GCA_030045935.1 Candidatus Sulfotelmatobacter sp. | reverse complement strand
GACCAATAGGAATCAGCGTAATTTCGTGCGGATATTTGTGAATAAGTTCAATGATCAGGTCAGGCCCGAAGCGCGGGTCAGCTTTGCATTTCGACGGCGGCAGTTCGATATTGGCCAGCCCGTTTTTGCCGTGCCAGTATTGCGCGGTAATCAGCTTTTGATTCAGCGGATGTTGCGCACCGCCGGCCACCAAAACGTCGCATCGATTGGCAAGTGAAACAATCTTCAGCGCATTCTCCAGTCCCTGCCAGCCTTCAACATTGCCGGGAACAACGGTAAGTGCTTCGACTTTGAACTCCGGAGAATTCAAGGCTAGGGTAATCGCCATGGCATCGTCGGTGCCGGGATCGGTATCGATAATCACGCGGCGAGGCGCCTGTGCGAAGGAAGCCGGTATAAGCAATGAAAACAAAGTAAGGACAAGGGAAGAACGGTTCATAAGAGTAGTTTTGTTCTCTGCGTACTTTGCGGAATCTCTTTGCGAGCTCAGCGGTTTAAGATTTTGCTTTTCCTAAGTCAAGACGCAAGGTCGGCCTCATAAGTAACGGTCACAGCAGCATGCCCGCAATCGATGCCGACATTAGATTGGCCATCGTGCCGGCCAGCATGGCGCGAACTCCCAGCCGCGCCAGCTCACCTTTCTTATTAGGAGCGAGCGCGCCAATTCCGCCAATCTGAATTCCAATCGAACTCAGATTAGCGAACCCGCACAACGCAAATGTCGCAATGGTGAACGACCGCGGATCGAGCGCGGCCTTCTGCGGTCCGAGCATGGAAAATGCAACCAGCTCATTCAGGGCCATTCGCGTACCCAGCAATGTGCCCACAAATCCGCAATCGCGCCACGGCACGCCAATCACCCACGCTATTGGCGCAAAAAGCGTGCCAAATATTTTCTCCAGGCTCGCAGGAAACCAGCTCACCCAATGATGAATCCCACCCAGAATGCCGTCGGTAAGCGCAATCAAGGCCAGGAAGGAGATCAGCATCGCCGCGATGTTGAGCGCGAGGTGCAGACCGTCGGTAGTCCCGCGCGCAATTGCGCCAAGCAGATTTTCTTCCTTCTCGGCTTCTTTTTCCTCCGGGCTCATCACGACTTTCCCCGCGGTCTTAGCCTGTTCGGTTTCCGGCACAAGCATTTTCGCCATCAGCAGAGTTCCAGGAGCCGTCATAATCACCGCGCTGAGCAAGAACTTTGGATCGATTCCAAAAAAAATATATGCTGCCATGATTCCGCCCGAAACGTGTGCCATGCCGCTGGTCATCACCGTCATCAGTTCCGAGCGCGTCAGTTCGGGAAGAAACGGCCGAATCGTCAGCGGCGCCTCCGTCTGCCCCATGAAAATGCTTGCCGCAACATTCAGCGATTCCGCGCCGCTCGCGCCCATCACCCTCGTCATCACCCATGCGAACACGCGAATGACGATCTGCATAATTCCGAAGTGATAGAGCACGGCAAAGAAAGCCGCGATAAAGATGACGGTGGGAAGCACGCCAAAGGCGAAGTAGCCTAATTGCGATCCCGGCTTGGCGAGGTCGCCAAAAACGAAGTGTGAACCGGCATAAGCATAGCTGAGCAGTTTTGTGACTGCGTCTCCAGCCTTCTGAAAAGCGCGCCGGCCGGCGTCAATTCTGAGAACAAAAACTGCGAAAAAGAGCTGAAGCCCCAAGCCCCACAGAACCGTCTTGACGCGAATCGCGCGGCGGTTGGTGGAAAAAACATAGGCGAGAAGCAGCATGGTGAGCAGGCCAAGAATTCCAGTGAATCTTGCCATTCAGTGTTTGTCTCCGCATATTGCAGGATACGAATCGATGACTCGATGAATCAGTGGCCGGACTTTGACCGGCGGCGAATCGGCAACCTGGAAGCTTTGCCCCAAAAGCTCTCCGGCGCGTGCAGCGCGAGATTCCTCGTTGTAATAGACCGTCGCCAGGGCCTCGCCGACAGAAACCGCATCTCCAACTTTTTTGCGCAGCACAATCCCAACGGCCGGATCTACTGAATCTTCCTTCCGTTCGCGCCCGCCTCCAAGGATCACGCACGCCGTGCCCACCCGTTCCGATTGTATCGACGCGACAAATCCCCTCTTCTGACTCGAAACCACCATCTCATACTGGGCTTGCGGGAGTCTTCTGGGCTCGTCGATCGCACGCGGATCGCCGCCCTGTAGTTCCACCATTTGCCGAAACCGGTCGAGTGCTTTGCCTGCAGCGATCAGTTCTTCGCTGCTCTTTTTTCCTGCCGCAACCGTATCGGCAACTCCGCCCAAATGCAGCATCCAGCCGCTCAGTTCAGAGCAGAGCTGCCTTAGATCATCCGGCCCGCCGCCACGGAGCACATCGATGACCTCGACCACCTCCAGCGCGTTGCCGATCATACATCCCAGCGGCTGGTCCATATCGGTGATCAGCGCAACCACTTTCTTGCCCATGCGCTCGCCGGTTTCAACCATCAACTCGGCCAGAAACGCCGCATCCGATTCCTTTTTCATGAACGCGCCCGACCCCGTTTTCACGTCGAGCACGAGCGCATCGATCCCTTCCGCCAGTTTCTTGCTCATGATCGAAGCGCAAATCAGATATGGACTCTCAACGGTACCCGTTACGTCACGCAGCGCGTAAAGCTTGCGATCGGCGGGCGCAATCTCGGCCGTTTGCCCAATCATGCAACAGCCGCATTTTTCCAGCACGCGGCGAAACTCTCCAACGGAAAGATTTACATTGAAGCCGGGAATGGCTTCCAGTTTATCGAGCGTCCCTCCAGTGTGGCCCAGGCCGCGTCCACTGATCATGGGCACAGTCACGCCCGCGGCTGCCGCCAGCGGCGCCAGCA
>JASIEN010000480.1 GCA_030045935.1 Candidatus Sulfotelmatobacter sp. | reverse complement strand
GGAAGAGATGCAGAAGAAGCTGCACGTCTAGAGCAAATCATTTCTGGGTCAGCGGGTACCCTTTTTCGCGCCACTCGCGGATGCCGCCGTCCATAGAAATCACATTTTTGTAGCCCATCTTTTGCAGATTATCGGCCGCCAGCGCGGAACGAAATCCGCCGCCGCAGTAGAGCACCATCTCGGCATTTAGATCCGGGATGCGGGCTTCGATGTCTCGCTCGATCACGCCTTTGCCAAGGTGAATCGCATTGGGAAGGTGATCTTTTGCGAATTCGCTCTCTTCGCGCACGTCCATGAGAATGAATTTATCGCCGCGGTCGATTCGCTTCTTCACTTCTTCTACGGTTGTCTCGCGTACTCGGCTTTTAGCGTCATCGACGATCTTCAGAAAGCGCGGTGGATGCTGGTGAGCCATGGAGGAAATCTCCTTGAGCTATGTCTACAAAAATATCGTAGCACTCGCGGGCGCCAGGATTGGGTGCTTGAATCTCTGTTACATTGGCAGCGTGATGGCGAAACATGAACGAAGAATTGGCCTGGCGCGGGCATTGTCAAAGCTGGGATATTGTTCTCGATCGCGGGCGGCGGAGCTGATTCGCACTGGGCATGTGAGCCTGAACAGCAAAGTACGGCGGGACCCAGAATTTCCCGCTCATGAGAATCGCGATCAGATTGCAGTTGACGGAAAGATTGTTGAACATCAGCAAAGGATCTATTTGATGCTGAACAAGCCGCGTGGCGTGGTAACGACCGCATCAGATGAAAACGGACGGCCAACCGTTTATGACTTGCTGGACTCGAGTTCGCGCCTGGAAGATGCCAACATCTCGAAACAAAGCTGGGTCGCTCCTGTTGGCCGACTCGACAAGGCTAGCGAAGGATTATTGCTTCTCACAAATGACTCTGAATGGGGAGCGCGCGTCGCCGCGCCGGAGACGCATCTGGAGAAAACTTACCACGTGCACATCGCAAGGCTCGCCCATGAGATGTTTCTGAACAAATTGGTTGATGGCATCCGCTCAAAAGATGGTGAGCTTTTGCGAGCGAAGCGCGCACGTGTTTTACGTTCGGGCACGAAAAACTGCTGGCTCGAGATCACGCTGGATGAAGGCAGGACCCGTCAGATACGGCGCATGATGGAGGCAGTTGGAGTGGAGGTGTTGCGATTGGTTCGCGTGGCGATAGGGCCATTGCAGTTGGGTAGTTTGGCGAAGGGGCAGCAGCGCAAGCTGACCCGCGATGAGGAAGAGATGCTGTCGAGCTTCGCTCGACCGGACATCCGAGGCCGGCTGTCCCTACATCAGCACCTCAGGAAGAGAGAGCGGTGAACGAACTTAGTTTTCTTCCCGCGGTTACCATGGCCGAAAAGATTCGTGCCAAAAATATCTCGCCGGTCGAATTGGTCGAAACCCATCGAGCACAAATTGAGAGACTCAATCCCCGCCTCAACGCCTATGTCGAGCTGGATTTGGATCACGCGCGGGAAGTCGCGCTTGCTGCAGAAAAAGTGGTAACACGCGGAGATAAGCTCGGCCCGCTGCATGGGGTACCGATCAGCATCAAGAGCTCAATCGCGGTTGCAGGTTTGCGCCATGAGGCGGGAACGTGCCTGCGTGCCGGAGTAACCGCCGAAGAAGATGCGCCGCTCGTCGCACGCCTGAAGAAAGCTGGCGCGATCGTACTCGGCACAACCAACACGCCAGAAATGCTGATGGCGTGGGAAACCGACAACCTCTTGTATGGGCGAACGAACAATCCCTGGGACTTGGCGCGAACGCCAGGCGGTTCCAGCGGCGGCGAGGCAGCAGCGATTGCCGCGGGCATGTCAGCAGGTGGCGTTGGCAGCGACGGAGGCGGCTCAATTCGCGTGCCCGCGCACTTTAGCGGTATCTGCGGGCTGAAGCCGACACCGGGAAGAATTCCATCGACCGGACATTTTCCAGTTTCGGCGGGACCTTTCGCACTGATCGGCGTGGTGGGGCCGATGGCGCGAACTGTTGCTGATCTGAAAATACTCTTCGAGGTGATGCAGGGGCCTGATGTTGGCGATGCGTGCGCAGCGCCGGTTCCAGTGCACTGGCCTAATGTAGAGGAGATCCGGAAACTAAAGATTGGCTATTTCGAAGACGATGGGCGTACTTCGGTGATGCCGCAGATTCGTGCCGCAGTGCGCAAGGCGGCAGACACCCTAGCGGGCGCGGGGTTTGTGGTCGAACCATTTCGTCCTGACGGCCTCGAAGAAGCGCGCCAGCTCTGGCATTGCTTCTTCGTATCTTGCGGCGCGATGCTCATTCATCCGATGTTCAGAGAAAACGATTCAGATCTGAGTCCGACGCTGAAGCAATTTCTGGACATGGCCGCGGAACAGCCTGAGCATTCCGAACGCACACTGCTCGATACCTGGATTCAACGTGATCTGCTGCGGGCGCGCTTTCTCGCGCAGATGGAGCAGTATCCAATTCTTTTATGCCCGCCAGCGGCGATTACGGCTTTCCGTCATGGCGAGCGGCAATGGAAGGTTGAGGGCAAGACAGTCGAATATTTCGATGCGTGGAGCTACACAGAATTTTTCAATCTGCTCGGCAATCCGGCCGCGGTCGTTCCAGTGGGCCAATCATCCAGTGGTTTGCCGGTTGGCGTACAGATTGTGGGCCGGCCATGGCAGGAAGAGCAGGTGCTGGCGATTGCAGCGGAGGTTGAGCAATCTCTGGGAGGCTATGAAATTCCACGCATTGCACCTTGATCCAACTAGTGCTTTTAGGTTATTTTCTTGCCGGTCCCAGACTGAGTAATTTGAGGACGCCTCTCAGTCAGCGTGGGACTGAAGGGTCACATTTGCGGTCCATTCCCGAAGCCTCCAATGGGTGAAAACTCGTCTTTCGTGGCTCGCAGCCGGGTTTTGCCTGGGCTGATTGTCTTCCTGGCGATATCGGCTGCGTATCTTTATGCGTTCCCACAACCCAACCTGATTTATGCCGGCGTGGTCCTGCTGCATGCTGTGAGTGGGGTGCTCGCGTCCATTCTGCTGATCGCATACCTTCTTCGCATTTTGCGAAACGGAGATTTCTTAGCCCGAGTAGGCTGGATCCTGATCGCAACCGGAGCAATTCTTGGCATCCTTCTGATCAAGACTGGTACTCCACGCAGCGAATGGGCGTGGCTCTACGCACACATCGCGATTTCTGTGGTCGGAATCGGACTCCTGCTCGCCGACCTGCTCGGCAGGCGCGGATGGCTGCCCAGAAGCGCCGCACGTCGCGTCCCGATATGTTTTCTGGCTCTTGGCGTTCTCGGCTACGGGGCACATTACACTCGTCAGAGCTGGCAAACACGCGGGCGAATTGAAAACCCGGCCATGCCGCCCAACGACATGAACGGCGAGGGCGACGGGCCCGAAGGCGCATTTTTTCCCAGCTCGGCGCAGGTCTACGGCAAGCAGAAAATTCCCAGCAAGTTTTTCATGGAGTCCGATTCGTGCAAGCGCTGCCATGAAGATATCTACAAGCAGTGGTACAGTTCGGCCCATCATTTTTCTTCGTTCAACAATCAGTGGTATCGCAAGTCGATCGAGTACATGCAGGACACCATCGGCACGAAGCCGTCGAAATGGTGCGGCGGATGCCACGATCCAGCCGTGCTCTACTCCGGCTTGATGGATACGCCGATCAAGCAGATCGTGCATCGTCCGGAATCGCAGGCGGGACTGGGCTGCATGATGTGCCACTCGATCGCTGCGGTGAAGAGCACAATGGGCCAGGCGGATTTTTATCTGGAGTATCCGAAGCTGCATGAACTGGCGGCGACGCAGAACCCGGTGGCGCGTGCGCTCCACGATTTTCTGATTCGCCTGAATCCCGAGCCGCACCGGCGCGTCTTCCTGAAGCCATTCATGCGTGCGCAGACTGCCGAGTTTTGCTCGACCTGCCACAAAGTTCATCTGGATGTGCCGGTGAATCACTATCGCTGGTTTCGCGGGTTCAACGAATACGACAACTGGCAGGCCAGCGGTGTTTCGGGGCAGGGCGCGCGGTCGTTCTATTATCCGCCGAAGCCGCAGCAGTGCGCCGATTGCCACATGCCAATGGAACGTTCCAACGATGCGGGCAACTTAAACGGCTTCGTTCATTCG
>JASIEN010000479.1 GCA_030045935.1 Candidatus Sulfotelmatobacter sp. | reverse complement strand
GGATCGAATGCCACCTTGGCGATAATGTCAGGCGACGGATTGAAAGTGTAAGTGCCCACGGGGGTGCACGTGACGTAGTACGTGGGCGAGGTTGAGGTGGTTAGAGTGTAGTCCGCGATGGTGCAGCCGCTGACCGCACTATTGTAGGAATTGGTAGCGCCCTCTGAGCCCAGTATGAAGTTATCGATGTTGCCATGGGTGGTCAGAGTTCCCTGCGGATTTTCCAGGGCCCCGGCAATCGCGAAGACGTGTCCGAAGCTCTTGGTAATGCGGATACCATACTGGCGGGCAAAGCTGAAGCCGACGTTGTACCCCGGGTCGATGGTCATTGGGCGGGCATCGTTGGTTCTTCCCAGATCGTCGCTGGGAGCGATGCCTTCCTTGTTTTCGGTCACAAGACTCCACATCTGGCCGCCGAGGAAGCTCCAACCGTTATCGAACTTGACCTGACCCCATGCCTGCCGCAGACGCATCACATAGCTGTTCGTCTGGGTGTTAGTGGAGTTCGTGCCCGACGACAAGAAGTCGCCAGAGAGGTAGGCGGAGAATTCGGCGTTTTTCATCAGCTTGCCGTCGACGTAGACAGTAGGACGCGACTGACGGGCGGAGCCGAAGAACTCCGACATCTGACTCGCCGACGCGCCCGGCATGGTGAGCGAGTTGAAGGGCGTGGTGAGGTCAGCACCGAGAGCTCTCGAACGGCGTATAAATGCAGCTTCGGCGAAGCCTCCGGGAGTGATGGTGATGCCGCGGAAGCGAATGGACACTGCGCCGTGCATCGGGTTCTTATCGGCCGGAGCTTCCTGCATCATCATGCCCCCTGATGGAGCTTCCTGCTGACCCGTTTGCTGAACCGTGATGGGCGCCGGCGTCACTTCAGCCACCTGCTGTGGAGGGGGGGCAGGTTGGGGGGGGGCGTTGCTGACGGCGGGTTGCGCAGAGGCATTGCTGTCGGCAGCATTGCTGTTCACTGGCGTTATTGCAGCCGAGTGTTGCTGCTGCCACGCCTGCTGGGCCTGCAATTGTTGGGTGAGTTGTTCGATTTGTTTCTGCTGCGCGGCCAGAGCGTCTTTCAATGCCTGGACGTCAGCAGCAGTGATGGGGGGAGCAGGAGCCGCAGCGGCGGGTGCGTTGTTATTTGCCGGCTTCGACTCTGGACCTTCCGCCCATGACCCGGCAGACAGAGCCGCCAATATTGTGAGAACCACAAAAAGCTTCTTGTGCAGTTTCATACAAATACAGTCCTCTCCTTTTTGAGTTTGGAATTTCACATCAACCTGTTGGAAAAACGAGAATGCTTTCTTGCGACATGATTTTAGCTTGCGGAGGAAGCGGGCAAGGGAATTCTATTTACGGTATGTGAATAGACGATGAATTGTGGAGATCGGTACTGTCTGAAATGTGCGGGTTTCAGACACTACCTGGAGATCATCCACGCCATCCTCTTCGAAGCCTTTTTATTGCGCTAGCCCTGTGCGCTGTCCATAGCGCTGAAAGCAAAAGCAGGAACCTGCAAACAGACATCTATTCACTTGGTTTTCCCCCCACCACCATAGGGAGAACTGAAGGTTTCTGTTTTTCCTTTTTTCTGGCACGGCGCTTGCCTTTAGGGGGAGTGTCGGAAACCAGATCGGCGAGCGTCGTGTTCTCGAGAATTTTCGCGGCAGCGTCGCGCACATCGAGAAATACCTGATAGAGGGCACGATGGGGCAGATCGCGATCGATCAGCACGCGCAGCTGCTCGGCATCGGCAAACGGCGCGACCGGGCCATCGATCAGGCGCATGATCTCACTCAGGGCGATGTCGGAGGGATCTCGACGCAACTGGTAGCCGCCGTTGGCTCCGCGCACGCTCTCGACCATGCGGGCATTCTTCAGTTCGAGCAGAATGAGCTCGAGAAACTTCTCCGGAAGATTTTCTTCATACGCGATTTCGCGGATCTTGATGGCGCCCTGGTTGTAACGGCGGGCCAGCATCATCATCGCTTGCAATGCGTAAAGACCTTTTTGCGAGATTTTCATAGTGCCGGGATTATGCCATAAAGCCCATCGAAATAGTCGAGTTTATTCATTCATCGCCGTTGCAATTGCGGTACCCTTTTCCGGCCGCGACGGGATTTATTCAACGGTGGCGTTTATCAGTGATTTACATTTCTGCGGGAACAATTGTCAGACTCGGAGATGCAATGAATTGCAGTTCTGACGCAGTTCGTGGGTATCAGGATTCAGGGCCGATGCGCAGGACTTGAAGGGTAATGTTGTCAGGTCCGCCGCGCTGGCGGGCCAGGCGGACGAGGGCGGCACAGCAGTCGGCGGGCGAATTTTGGATGACCGCCTTCGCGATTTCCTCTTCCGTGACCATACCCCAGAGCCCGTCAGTGCAAAGCAACAGGTGATCGCCATCTTGCAATTCGATTGCCTGTTCGCTGCTATCGACGTTGACAGTCAAGCCCGCGCCCAGTGCTGCGGTCAGGATGTGGCGTTGGGGATGGGTTTCGGCATCTTCGGCGCGCACGATGCCGCTTTCCACCAGGCGACCCACGTAGGAGTGGTCGTGGGTCAAACGCGAGATGTTGCCTTTGCGGACGAGGTAGAGCCGACTATCTCCCACGTGAGCAAAATGAAGTTGCCGCCCGCGAACGACGATCGCCGTGCAGGTGGTCCCCATGCCGTAGAAAGCGGGATTGAGATCGGCATAGTTCTGAATGCGAGAATGTGCAGCCAGAAGTGAGTCAACCAGTGCAGCCCGCGGATCGCCACGGAAGGCCTGGTAGTAAACTTCGCGAACCGTTTCGACTGCGAGGCGGCTGGCTTCCTGACCACCTTCGTGGCCACCCATGCCGTCAGCCACAACCGCGAGGCGACCCTTGCGGCGGAATTCTTCATCTCTCGCCGGTTCCCAGTAGAGATAAGAGTCCTCGTTGTTTTCCCGTTGGCAGCCTACGTCGGAGAGGCCGGCGACTTCAACTCCGGGTCTCACATTCATACATTCAACAGACACGTTTATTGATTCCTAGAGAGGGCGCGGAGCCGTAACTTTGGCAGCTAAAGGCGTCCTCTTACCGACGTGCGACAGCCCGCACATTATAGACAACAGACTGAGGTGGTGCGACTTTTTTCCCCAAGAATTCCGGAAAACCGAAATATGCAAAGAGGAGTCAGTGGACCTTCTGTGGCGAGGAGCTTTTCTAATCGCGGGCCAAAAAGAAAAAAGCCGCAACCACCAGCGGCTTTCGTTCGAGCCTGGAAGAATTCTCTGGGTCGCCAGTTTCAGTTCGAGTGCTTGTCTCGGTGGATCTCTCTGCTGGTTTTATTCTGCTCTCGGTTTAACTGCCGCTGCTCGCTCTTGGTCAGGTGCCCATTGTTCTTTGCCATGTCGGCCTTTTCCTGGTTTTCGATGTGCTGTTCCTGGCGTTCCACGTGCGCAGCCTGGCCCGGAGTCATGGTGCCGTTCTTAACGCCGTTGGCGATGCGGTCCTGCTGGTTCTGTTCACGCTGGTTCACTTCGTTGACGCGAGGATGACCGGGATCTACTACGCCCGGGCCTGCGCCGCTTGTGTTGCTGTCTTGGGCTTGAGCAGCGGCTGCGCCGATGATCAGAGCTGCCGCCACAAGGATGAGAAGCAATTTCGAGATTCTGTTTGTCATGTATGAGCAAACCCCCTGGGCAAAGTCTAGTTGCGCAGACATGTCTCCTCTAGTTACCAACGTCAATGGCAAACCGCCCTTGGGCAATGGAAAGCAACCTTATTGTGGTTACCAGAGTCACACACCCGCCCCCGGGAGGATTCCGATCATGACTGATGGAAACACCTTCAGGATGAACGCGGCGGCGGACAACGATTTTGCTGGACCGGCTACGGTAAGGCGTATAATTTTGTCCGCCTCGGAGGCGACATGAAACTGACCGATCCGGTTGCCCTAGTGTTGAAGAGCAAGGAGAGCGGCAGAATTCTTTCCATCTCGCCAGACCAGTCGGTGTACGAAGCGATCGAGAAAATGGCCGAGTATGGGATTGGAGCTTTGCTGGTGATGTCGGAGGGCAAACTGGTTGGCATCATGTCGGAGCGAGATTACGCACGCAAGGTGATTCTGAAGGGCCACTCGTCCAAGGAGACGGCGGTGCGCGAGATCATGACGTCTCCGGTGGTCTTTGTCACGCCGCGGCACACGGTGGATGATTGCATGTCCATCATGACCGAGCACCATTTTCGCCATCTTCCGGTGATGGGCGAGCGGGAGACGGTTGTGGGCCTGGTTTCTCTGGGCGATCTGGTGAAGTGGATCATCTCCGGCCAGGCGCAACACATTCAGGAGTTGGAAGGGTATATTACGGGGAAGTATCCGGGGTAGTGGCTTGCCTGCTGGTGTTCGCTTAATCTGGGAGTGCTACGTTAGCGATCCCACCGGCCTCTCTTCGCGCGTTAGTTCCAGCTTATAGCCGGAACGGGCGGCGTCATCGTGGAACATGCGCACGGTTTCGAGTGAGAACTCGCAGAGATCTTTTCCGATCAGATCGATCTTCTTCATCACGTCTGAAGTGAGGGTAATGACGTGACATCCAATCTCGTCGGCCTGTATGACGTTGAGAAGTTCGCGGGGGCTGGCCCAGACGAGCTGAGTTGTGGCAGGAAGGAGATCGAGAGCCGATTTCATCAGCGGAACGGGATCGCGGCCGGTGTCGGCGACGCGTCCGGCAAAAACTGAAATGTACGAGGGCGCTCCACCCTTTAATGCTCTGGAAACTTGCCGTACCTGATCGAGCGCGAGCAACGCGGTCGCGTTCACCTGAATGCCATCTGCGCTCAACCGGCGGATGAGTCGATCCATGGGCTCGCCGCGTGTATTCGTGACGGGAATCTTGACGTAGACGTTGCGCGCCCAACCGGCAATCTTGTGGGCCTGCCGCTCCATCTGAGGTTCGTCATCGGCGAAGACTTCGAACGAGATTGGCCGGTCAGTGATGTGATCGAGGACTGCGCGCGCAAAGCGTTCATAATCTTTCACGCCAGCCTTACGCATGAGCGTGGGATTGGTGGTGAAACCCTTGATATAGGGCCGCCGGTAGAGCTCCAACATGCGGGAGATATCGGCGCCATCGGCAAATATCTGAACCTTCAGGTCAGATATGGACTTCATCAGCAGTTCCCTTCAGATTTTTCGCGATAATCCAGTCAGCTGCTTCGCGCAACGATTTGACTTCGGTATCTGGCGGATGCCGCGGTTTCCGCTCACGATAGCCGTGGTCGATCAAGATGGTCGCGCAGCCAGCGGCGTGGCCGGCATCGATATCGCGCCAGCGATCGCCTACAACGAAGCTGCGCGAGAGATCGATATTGTGCCTGCGCTGGGCCTCGAACAACAGTCCGGGAAGAGGCTTGCGGCAGGCGCAACGATCCGCATCGTCATGATAGCAGACCAGAATGTCGTCCACTGGGAGCGAGTCGGCGAGCGATTCGTGCATTGCGTCAATGACAGCGCGGGTTTGATTGCCGCGAGCAACGTCGGGCTGGTTGGTGATCACGATAAGAGCGAACCCACGCGCTTTCAGATCATGCAAGGCGAGCACAACTCCGGGAAGCAGTTCGAACTCATCCATTGACAACGGCGGGCGTGGTTTGCCGTCCTGCACCGACGCGCGGTTGAGGACGCCGTCGCGATCCAGAAAGACTGCCGGACGAGACTGCGGATTAGCCGAAACAGTCGACTCCCATTTTGTCTGTTGTTGTTTGACGGCGGGATGCGACACGAGCAAGTGCCAAACGACGGCCTGGAAAGCTTCGGTATGGGGCGTGATGTGGTCGGGATTGACTGTTGGGATGAGGATGCAAACGTCAGCCACAGTGGCCGTGTAGCCACCATCACGACCGACGATGCCGAGAATCTTCGCACCCAGGCTGCGGGCATATTGCAGGGCGGCGACCAGATTGGTGCTAACATTTTTTTCAAGATCGCCACCGCCCACCGAAAAAACCATCACAAGATCGTTGGCCTGCAACCGGCTGACGCGCAGCCAACCCTCGAACACGCTTGCCCAGCCCTCATCGTTGGCGCGCGCCGTCAGTTCTGAAACATTATCGGTCGGCGCGTAGGCCTCGATGCCCGCGATTTTTCTGAAATCGTTCACGGCATGCGAGGCGTTGGCGGCGCTGCCGCCAACCCCAAGGATGAACAAGCGGCCACCGGCCGAACGGGTTCGAACCAGTAGGGCAGCAGCCGTTTCCAGGCATTCACGATCCAGCCGATCGATGACTTCGTTAGCTTCGGCCAGAAATCGCTGTGCGAATGTGTTCTCGGTCCTCATGAACGCTCTTAACTGGTTTCCCGTGTCGCGAGGAACTCCGCAGTTTCGCGCAATCCGGCCGGGGAGCCAATTTCGTAAAAACGCTGCTTCACTTCATAGGCTGCCACTCGCTCTTCGCGCAACAGATCAGCATAAAGTTCGGCAAGATCATAAGGCTTGCCAACTGGAACGTTACCGAAGGCTTCGGCTCGGAAAACTCCCAGTCCGTAATCGATGTAGCGCATGTGCGCCGTGGGGTTAGTTTTGCTGTACGCGAGAATTTTTCCGTTCTCGAATTCGACGTTGCTGGTGTCCCATTTCCCTTCGTTGCGGAAGACGGTCATCATGGCCTGCATGCCGGAAGCTGCGAAACTGCATGCGACGGCCGCGTAGTCGCACAGAAGATAAGAATCGCCGTACATCACTA
This sequence comes from Candidatus Sulfotelmatobacter sp., assembly GCA_030045935.1. Lineage (GTDB taxonomy): Bacteria > Acidobacteriota > Terriglobia > Terriglobales > Acidobacteriaceae > Sulfotelmatobacter. The sequence goes on along the minus strand of JASIEN010000479.1, from coordinate 923 downwards.
AAAAAACGTCTCCCAGTTTAGGCAGCGCGTTCTTGATCGCACCCGCCGTGCCTAGCAGCACCGGTCCATCAAAAGAGTAGTCTACCTGAACGCCGGATGCCTGACCGTTACCAACCGACTGCTGAATGAGCGCGCCCAAATGGCCTACGCAGAGTACGACCCGTGTGATTCCCCTCGAGCGCAACAGCCGCAGTTGATGCACAACAAACGGTTCCCCATTCAATTCGAGCAGAGACTTGGGAATCGTCTCAGTCATGGGCCGCAAGCGCGTGGCCTCTCCGCCGGCAAGAATGGCAACGGGCAACAATCGATGCTCCTAAGAATGCGCAACCACAGTGGTTCCGGCGAAGTCGAATTGCATGCTGACTTCGCGCAGTCCTGCGCCCCGCATGGCTGAGCGTAGGCGAGCTTTCTCTTCCGCGTAGAACATGAGGAAACCGCCTCCGCCCGCGCCGATGAGCTTGCCCCCGAGCGCGCCATTTTCGAGCGCCAAACAGTAAAGGCGGTCGATCTCGCCGTTACTCATGCCGGGAGAGCGTCGCCGCTTATGCTCCCAGTGGACGTTCATCAGGGTGGCAAACTTTTTCAAATCTCCCGCCAGCAACGCTTCCCTGCTCTCGACGCCCAATTGCTTGGTGAAATGCAGGTTCTCGATCATCTGCGAATTATTCTCTTTGGTTTTGGAATCCTGGTCGCGAAGAATGTCAGACGCGTTGCGCGAGCTTCCCGTAAAAAAAAGCAGGAGTCCGTCTTCCAGGTTTGCGAGTGTTTCCGCAGGAAGCTTCAGGGGCTCCACGGTCACGCGATCATCGGGCAAAAATTGGAAACTGGTGATTCCCCCGAAAGCGGCGATGTATTGATCCTGCTTGCCGATCGGCTCTTTCAGCAAATCCAGTTCGATGTGGCACGCCTGCTCGGCAAGA
>JASIEN010000478.1 GCA_030045935.1 Candidatus Sulfotelmatobacter sp. | reverse complement strand
GTGGGCGAACCGCTCTCCATCCCGGAAACCCGCGCCATGATACTGCTGCGTGCGAACTCCCTTGCCAAGGGCCACTCCGGCGTGCGCGCAACCGTAATCGATTCGTTATGTGAAATGCTGAACCGCGGCGTCACTCCATTTGTTCCATCACAAGGGAGCGTGGGAGCGAGTGGTGACCTGGCGCCACTGGCGCATCTCGCTCTCGCTCTGATCGGCGAAGGCGAATGCGTTGAACCTTCGGGGGTGCACATCTCTGCCGCCGAGGCTCTGAGACGCGGGCAGATCAAGCCGTTGGTTCTTGAAGCCAAGGAATCCATTTCGCTAATCAACGGCACGCAAGCGATGTTGGCAGTGGGAACCTTGGCCCTGCTCGCGGCCGAAATATTAGTCGACTCTGCCGACGCGATCGGCGGATTAAGTTGCGATGCCCTGAAGGGCACCGACGTCGCCTACGACGAGCGCATCCACCAGGCCAGGCCGTATTCTGGCCAGATAAGGTCGGCAGCGAATCTGCGCAAGATGCTCGAAGGCAGCGAGATTCGCGAGTCGCACCGCGCGTGCGGCCGCGTGCAGGATGCCTATTCACTGCGCTGCATCCCGCAAGTGCACGGGGCAGTACGCGACACGCTGGCCCACTGCCGCGAGGTATTTGAGATCGAAGCAAACTCAGCCGTGGATAACCCGCTGGTGTTTCTAACGACCCCTGGAGGGACGGGCGCGCTCGGCCGTCCGGCGGAGCGAAGCTCCGCCGTTTCCGGCGATGTGATCTCCGGCGGCAACTTCCACGGCGAGCCTCTGGCCTTCGCCCTCGACTTCCTCGGCATCGCTCTGAGCGCTCTGGCGGGAATCAGCGAACGGCGCATTGAGCGCCTGGTCAATCCGGCTCTCAGTGAGGGCCTACCGCCGTTTCTGGCCGAAGGCGCAGGCCTGAACTCTGGTTTCATGATGGCCCAGGTCGTCGCAGCAGCGCTGGTGAGCGAAAACAAAGTGCTGGCCCATCCCGCATCGGTAGATTCGATCACGACCTCCGGCAATAAAGAAGACTACGTTTCCATGGGTATGACCGCCGCTGTCAAACTGAAGCGCATTGTCGAAAACACGCGCAACGTGCTGGCGATTGAGGCGATGGCGGTAGCGCAAGCGATCGATTTTCTGGCTCCGCTGAAAACCTCGAAACGCGGCCAGGCGGCGCACTCGGCAATTCGCGAAGTTTGTCCGACACTTGAGCAGGATCGCGTCATGTATAAAGATTTTGCGCGGATCGCAGAAGTGATAGCGAGCGGGAGGATTTCCACGGCGTTGAGGTAGTCCGATGCGCGGCCAAGTCGAGGGCGTCATTCCGAAGCCCCACGTTTTTCACCAGCGGGGCGAGGAATCTCCAGACCCGGCGCACAATGGGCAAGGAGATCCTTCGCTCCGCCTGAGAAACGGCTACGCTCAGGATGACGCCGAGAGTGGTCAGCTGTATCATTAACGAAACTAGTGCTCTCAGGCCGTCTTCGCCGCGCTTCCGTCCAGCCCCAACTCTCGCGCAATCCCCTTCATCGCCTCGATGCAAAATCCAATGTGCTCATCCAGATCCACGCCCAAATCGGCAGCGCCGTTGATGATGTCGTCGCGATTCACTTTGCGAGCGAACGCTTTGTCCTTCATTCTTTTTCGCACCGATTTCACATCAACCTCAGCCAGCGACTTCGACGGCTTGATCAAAGCTACGGCAGTGATGAATCCAGCGAGTTCATCGCACGCGAAAAGAGCTTTCTCCATCGGCGTGACGCGCTTCACGCCCGAATATTCGGCGTGCGACATGATGGCGCGTGTGATGACTTCCGGCCACCCGCGCTCTTTGAGAATTTCGTTGCCGCGATAGGGGTGATCTTCGAGGCTCGGCCAGCGCTCGTAATCGAAGTCATGAATCAGTCCCACAATTCCCCATAGATCCTGCTCTGATAAGCCGAGATCCTTTCCTTCCGTCCCCTCCGCCGCAATCTTTCCGCTATACGCCCTCATGCACGCCTCCACCGCCAGCGCGTGCTTGCGCAAGCTCTCAGACTGGGTGAACTCAGTTAGTAAACACCATGCGGCTTCGCGATTAATCATCCACTCTGCCCTGTTCTCGCGGGATTCGGCTTCTTTGATTCGCTAATGGCGGCCGAGATTCGCGCACATCACCCGCGCATTAAAAATTTTAGCTTGACATCCACAGGGCGTATGCCTCATTTTTGGTGCGGTTGGAACGTCTCTCTCATTTAAGGTTCCAACATTACCAACTGAAGTTGAGCAGTAAGGAGCGCCCGCTCTGGCACTCCCACAACCCGATGGCCACGACTCTTGCCCCGGTTGACTCTAGGGAAGTCGTTCGTTGCGATCACTGCCTGCTGGTTCAATTCCGCACCAACAATAACAATTGCCGCCGCTGCCACTTGTCACTGGACAAGGAGCCCGATCCCGAACCGATCGTGATGGCTCCTCCGGTGATGATGCCCATCCCCGGCATAGGCCGCGGGCATCTGAACCTGGCGACCTCCATCCGCTCCCTGCGCCTGCGCATCGGCCTCAGCCAGCGCCAGCTCGCGGGCCGCATGGCGGTACCGCGCACTTACGTCTCAAAAATCGAAAACGAAAAAGCCACGCCCACGCTGTCGTCGCTGGAGCGGCTGGCGCGCGCACTGGAGGTCACCGTGCCCGAACTGCTCAGCGGCGGAGAACGCAGCCGCCAGGAAGAAATCGCCGAGCTGATGAAAGATTCCTTCGTCGCCGAAATTCTGCCCTTCGTTTCGCAACTGAATGGAATGCAGATGTCGAGCATCCTGACGCAGGTGCGGGATCTGACGGTGCGGCCGAGAAGGACAGCATAAGGAGTTCCTTCGCCGCAGAAAGCGCGGTTCAGAATTTCGGCTGCGGGCTCCCGCTTCGCTCACGCCCGCAAAGCCCCCAATTTATCCGGGCAACCAGCCAACTCGCATGCCGGGACCGAATTATCGGTCCCGGCTTTTTTCGCTTTGTGGAATGTACATGATGCCTGCGAGTATTTATGATTCCGTGCTGTCACGGCAGAAAGGATGATGAACATGGCAGGACCACCGCAAAAAATCATGATCATTCGGCATGGCGAAAAGCCGGCTAAGAATCCAGGCAAGGACGGACCGTTCGACGTCCAAGAAAACGGCGAGCCGGGCCAGGGAAAATCCTTGATCGTCATCGGCTGGCAGCGGGCTGGCGCTCTCAACGCTTTTTTTGCGCCTTACCGGGCCAAGCCCGCCAACCCGGAGATCGCCGCGCCCAACTACATTTATGCCGCCGATCCCAAGAAGGAGAGTGCGCGCCCCTATGAGACTGTGCTGCCGCTGGCGACCTGGCTTGGCTACAAAGAGGGATCGGATCGATTCAATACCCAGTTCAGTATTGGGGGCGAGGAGCCGCAACTGATAAAAAGCGTGCTCGGGCTTAACGGCACGGTGCTGATCTGTTGGGAGCACGACAACATCATGCCTAACATGGTGGGAGCGCTTAATAAGAATATTGCGATCTCGAATTACAGCGCAATTCCGAACCCATGGCCAGACGTCTTCTATCTTGTTTGGGTGTTCGATTTCGATAGCAAAGCCAAAAGCTACAAATGGATCTCGGTGAACCAAGATTTAATGGCCGGGGATAGCAAGGGTTGAACGGGCTCACAATGTAATCATGACCATGCGCCTTCGGCTGTCCGGCCGGGCACAGCCGGCTGATTACGAGTGCTTGAGATATACGGGCGACCAGCCAACTCGCATGCCGGGACCGAAGCATCGGTCCCGGCTTCTTAGCCCTTAAAACTGGTCCGGCTCTGCGCCCGGGGTGGCAAAGTACCCTTTGCGGGCATACACGCGAAGTTTGTGTCCATACTTCTGCGCGGCGATTTCGATCGGCCGGTATTTGCCGTCTGGCTTGAACGATCCCGGTTTGTACGAGACGAAATAGCGGTTGCGCACCACTTGCTGCAAATCGAGACCTTTTTTTCGGCTGTGAATGGCACCGGGATCGAGCAGGGTTCCCCCGCTCAGGTCGGCCAGCATTCTCAGCGCACGTTCTCCCTCTATTGAGGTGTGCGATTGATCGATCGGGTCTCGCGTGCTTACCACGTAAATACTCACCTGACCGAGCTCCGCGCGATTGATGACCTTTTGCGCAGTCAGATAGCTGGAGTTGTCTTCACCGTCGCTC
>JASIEN010000477.1 GCA_030045935.1 Candidatus Sulfotelmatobacter sp. | reverse complement strand
CGAGACTTTGGATGTTTTCTGGTTCATGGACCACTATTTGACTTACTGCCGGGAACACGGAATCAAGGTGAATCAGAAGCTTTTTGTGTAGAGCGGCCAGCGAACGCGGCGAATCCTGTTGTTACGCGCTTTTGCGAACGGCCTGCCGTCCAAGGATTCGACGAGCCGAGTTCAGGAAAGAAAGGATCGCGGGGGATTCCTCATTTCTGCGCCACGCCATGTATACCTCGATCTTGGCGTCGAGTTCATTGAGTCGAACTGTAGCTAGTTCGATGCCTCGCACGGAGCGGGTAATCAGCCCTCCAGCACCTATAAAGATAGCCTTGCCTGACGCGACCATGATTGCGCCGGCTTCCTCGTGGGACTCGATGTGTGTCACCGTAAAATGCGGCGTCAGGCCCTGGCGGCTGTACAAGCCCAGAATCTTGTCATAGAGGCCAGTGGAAAAGCTGCGATCGAAAATAATCAACGGCTCGTCGGAAATTTCTTTCAGCCGGACAGATTTGCGGTGGGCCAGGCGATGCGTGGTCGGCAGCACAACCGTGAAGTCCTCTTCAAAAAGGAGTTCGCAATCCAGGTTCACCTGATCGATCGGGGGCCGCAGGAAACCGATGTCAATTTCGTGCTTTTGCAGTGCCGGATTTTGCAGGCTGGAGAAAATGTCTTTGCATTCCATATTCACAGCTGGAAAATGTTTGCAATAGTCGACGACAACTTGGCCGACCACCCCACCGAGCCCAGAGGCAATGCCGATTCTGACGAGCCCCGATTCTCCCTTTTGTGCGTGACGAGCGGCCTCGGTAGCGCGCCCGGCTTGCACCACCAGTTTTCTGGCCTCGTCGAGGAAAACCTTTCCCGACTTGGTGAGTTGTACCCGCCGCTTGTTGCGCACGAACAAAGCGACGCCGAGATCCTCTTCCAGTTGACGGATTTGGCGGCTCAGCGGCGGTTGCGCAATGTGCAGTTGTTGCGCCGCTTTGCTGAAGTTCAGATATTCGGCGACCGCGAGAAAGTAGCGGATGTGTCGGAGCTCCATGGGGCCGCTATTTTATACCTATTGGGTATGGCTGCCAAATATATTGGCGGGAGCAAGCAACCGGGGCTGGATCTACTAGGTTGCGGGCTGAATGCGACTGCTGCCTTTGGTCCTCTGTTCCTGCAGTTCGCGAAGTTTAAAGCGCTGCAGCTTGCCGGTAGAAGTCTTGGGAAGCTCGGGCAGAAATTCGATCCACCGAGGCCGTTTGTAGGCGCCGATCCTCTGCATCACCCAATCCTGCAATTCGTGAACTAATTCTTCACCGGGAACAAAATCTGGCCGTATCACTACGTAGGCGGCAGGCTTGATCAGGCTGTTTCCATCCTCACGAGCGATCACGGCGGCTTCCAGAACTGCGGGATGGGCGATCAAAGCGCTTTCCACTTCGGCGGGACTGAGCCATCGGCCGTTTACCTTGAACAAATCATCCGAACGTCCGGCATACCAGAAGTAGCCGTCGTCATCCTGATAATACTTATCGCCGGTGCGGAACCAAGGGCCTTCGAACGTTTGTTTGGTTTTTTCGTGCTGATTCCAATAGCCAGAGCAGGTTGAATCTCCTTTGACAATAAGAGCTCCGATCTCACCACGCGGCACCTGGTTGCCGGATTCGTCGACAAGCTTCGCCTCATAGCCGGGAATGATCTTGCCGCTCGATCCCGGCCGGATTTCTCCCGGCCGGTTCGAAATCACCATCTGCAATGTTTCCGTGGACCCGAGAGCATCCAGAATTTCTATTCCAAAACGTTCCTTGAATCTTTCATACAACGCCGCAGGCAGGGATTCTCCCGCCGAAATTGCATGGCGAATGCTGGAAAGATCGAATTCCGTTCCGTCTGGGCGATGATAAGACAGCAAAGCTGCATAATTCGAGGGCACCGAAAAAAACAATGTCGGGCGATAGCGCTCGATGTTGGCATAGATTCCAGCTGGTTCCGGCCGGTCTGGCGAAAGGATTGTCGTTGCTCCACAGGAGAAAGGAAAATAGCCTGCGTTTCCCAGGCCGTACGCGAAGAAAAGGCGGGCGACGCTATAACAGCGATCGCGGTCAGTTATCTGCAAAATGCCTTTTGCGTACAACTGCGAACAGACAACCATGTCGTGATGGAGATGAATGCACGCCTTGGAAGCACCCGTACTACCGGAAGAATAAAGCCAAAATGCGGCATCATCTTTCGTCGTTTGCGCCGGCTCCAACTGCGTCGCTGCCGATGTCGTTATTTGTTCCAGCCGTTGGTGGCTGGATCCAGCCTCTCCACCGACTGCAACGATGTGCTGAAGGCATCTGAGGCGCTCAAGTGGTGTTGCCTGCACCTGCGGCAGAAGAGTGTGATGGATAATCAGAATCCGCGCCCGCGTGTCATTCAAGAGATACTCATATTCCTGCGGCTGCAGGTAAGTGTTTAGCGGGACGGCAACCGCACCAATCTTGATTGCTCCGAAAAATGAGTACAAAAACTCAGGCGAGTCGGGAAGCAGAATAGCGACACGCTCTTCCATTCGAACGTCGAGAGCACGCAGAGCGTTCCCTACGCGGTTGGTTCGCTGCAACAGCTGCTGATAACTCACTTGCTCCCCACCGCATTCGATGGCGATATTGCTTGCCTTTCCTTCGCAAACGTTGCGATCAATGAAGTATGTCGCTACGTTGAATTTTTCGGGAATAGCAATCAAGGCTGGCAGCCCCCTTGGCCAGTATGAGTCAGATTCATCCCGCCGGGCAAACGGCGGCGAGTATAGCACAGCGGCAGAGCTATAGTTCCTGCGCACCGCGCCGTATGGCGAAGAGATGAACACTCGAATCAAGCAGAGCAGGTTTTGTCCCAGCGTTGCCAGATCGGCCTTCCCTGCGAGATGCACCCGCGAACATCCTTGGCGATATCTTACTTGCAGCAGAAAAGCACTAAACGATCACGAAAACCGGCGCGCAGCGAACCGTTGCGGGCTCATACCGTTTCGGTATGACAATGCGACCAAACATGTATTGGACAGTTTTTTGCTTTCCGATGATGCTGCTCGGCAAACGAATGGCACTTCTGGGCTGCGTAGTCTCGGCTATCGAGCTTGCAGCGTGGGCAACTTTGCGAGAGAAGTGGGGATATCGAAAAAGTGATGCTCGAACGGAATGGCGCGGCATGAATGCTGCGCCGTTTTGCCGTGCCTGAAATGTTCGGAGTGGGTGGGCTTAAAAACCGGGTGACCTAAACAGGGGAAGGTCATGAAACTGCGTTCTGTTCTGAACCTTGCATTAGTGTGGGTTTCGCTGACTTCTTTTTTGCCTCGGAGCTTCGCACAAGCAGCTCTCAGCTTCGCTCAATTGAACGGTACCGTGGAGGATGCCAGCAACCGAGTCATCGTTGGGGCATCGATTACGGCGCGCAATCTGGGCACCAATCTGAGCTATACCGCGAGCACAAACACATCGGGCTATTACGTCATCCCGAACTTGCCACCAGGACAATACGAGCTAAAGGTGGAAGCGGCCGGGTTTTCCAAATCTGTGCAAACTGGTTTCTCGCTCACCGTCGGCCAGACAGCCACGTTTAACGTAACGTTAAAAGTAGCAACGGTGGGCGAAACAATTTCAGTGACCACTGAGGCGCCGCCGGTTGAAACCAGCCGCACGGAAATCAGCCAGGTGATCGACACGCCGGAGATTCAAGCCCTGCCCGTAAACGGCCGCCAGTTTGTGGATTTCGCCTTGCTGACCCCTGGTGTGGCGACTGGCAGAACCAGTATTCAATCCACATTCACCGAGCCGGAGGTGACGCGCATTTCGTTTGGTGGGATGCGCGACTTGAGCAACGCAGTTACGGTGGACGGCGCTGACTATATTGATGAGGCAACGGGATCGCAACGCGCCACGCCTTCGCAGGAGGCGGTGAGCGAATTTCGCGTGGTCAATAACAGCTTCGGAGCGGAGTATGGCCGCGCGCTCGGCGGCATCGTCAACGTGGTCACTAAGTCGGGGACGAATGATTTGCACGGCTCGCTTTACGGGTATTTCAGCAACAAGGCTGCGAACTCAAAATCGTTGTTGCAAACCGATCAATACGATCAATACCGCCGCGGTCAGTACGGTGGCACGCTCGGCGGTCCGATCCAGAAAGACAAGACATTTTTTTTCGCCAACTACGAGGGCCAGCGACTGGGAGAGTCCCCCACATTTCCGGCAACCCTGATTGACAACCTGAGCACGTTTAACGCGGCAAAAGTCGCACTGGGCCTGCCGCAGGAGAATCTGGGTGCGACTCTCAAGACTCTTGACAATGATAATGGGTTCGCGCGTTTCGACGAACAGATCAACACCAGCAACCGCCTCACCATTCATTACGGGATCATCGATGCTCGTGATTTGAACGTCCTGGTTGGCGATACGCTCGACGGCGGCGGCATCGGGGCACCCAGCGACGGCCACGACACGTTTCTGCGCGACCAATCTCTGGTAGGCACGGTCAATTCGATCGTCAGGCCGAATCTGGTTAACACATTTCTTGTGCAATACGCCCGCCGGCATTACAACTTTCCGGCGGTCACCGGTCAGCCCAACCTGGATTTGCCGAACGAACTTTCCTTTGGCCACAACTTCGGAACCTTCGATGCGACCGACGAAAGCCGGCAGCAGATTTCCGACAGCCTCTCGTGGATCAAGGGGACCCACTATCTGAAAGGCGGCGTAGACACAAACTTCATTCAGAATTTCGTCATCTGGCCGGGCTTCACGCCGATGCGCATTGTCTTGCCCGGACTCAACTGCCTGGTCGATTTTGCCAACTACGTTAATGCAAGCGCCGTGATACCGTCCGTCCCCTCGGTGGGGCCTTGCCCAACGGCGGCACCCCCGTATTTCCCTCCAGTGCCAGGGCCGAACCCATACGACGCACTTAATGGTGTGCCGATCGTGTTCTGGGGTGCTCCCATCGGCAGCGGGGCCATCACCCAGGGAGGTTTGCCGCCAGTCATTCCGACAAATTGGCAGAACGCATACGTCAATCCGCAAGACTTTTACGTCAACCTGAACCACGGCTATTTCGGCTGGTTCTTGCAGGATCAATGGCGCATAAACCCGAAGTTTACGTTCAACTACGGACTGCGTTGGGATTATGAGTTCGGGCTGTCGCAGATCGTGAATCCCGACCATCGCGGCTTTCAGCCGCGCCTTGGTTTCGCATATTCTCCGAGCAAACACACTGTAATCCGAACCGGGTACGGAGTTTTCGACGACCACTACAACATGACGTTCTTCTTCGTCACCTATCCGCAGCGCGAAGTTGTCATTCCCAAAGCCCCGCAGCCCTGGGTGCGGCAAGGAAATTCGACCGCGACGTGGGTACTGAACCAGTTGAGCTTCGACGCACCGAATCCGGGTAACGGCGGACTGCCCCTGCCATATCCCGGATTGAGTTCCTATGCCCCAGCGTGTCTGGGCACCTCGAGCGCACCTGGCTTCGGCAGCGCCGTACCTACGCCGGCTTGCGCGGCGGCAACGCTGGTCACGACGGGCCAGACACCGCCCAATTTCAGCACCGGGCCGGGGCCGGGGCAAAACCCCAATTTTCCTGCAGGAACCTTCGTGACGAACAGCGGCGGCGGAATCGACCGCAATATGCGCATGGCATACTCGGAACAAGCCAGCCTGCAGATCGACCAGGAACTCGGCAAAGGCTTGGTCGTGAGCGTAGGTTACCTGTTCCTGCGGGCGCACAAACAGATTCGTCCCGAAAACCTCAACGTCTGCCCATCCGCGGGGCTTTCGAATTCGGCCACATTTTGTCCTCCCGCGTCGGCGATTCCCGGGCCCCCGATTACACCGACCGGTCCTTTTCCAAACAACGTGATGCCCGATGGGAGGGCCGCTTTCAGCGGCGTGCTCTATAACAATGCCGGGCTCATGTATTACCTGGATGGATCGGGCAACGCCGAATACGACGGCGGTGTCGTCGCGGTAAACGACAGGCTGAACCAGAATTTCCGCTTCAATTTGAATTACACCTATTCCCATACGCGCGATGATGGCACGTTCACCACATTCGTGAGCACTCCGCAGGATCTTTACGCCCGCAACCTTGAACGCGCCGATTCCGTGCAGGACGTTCGCCACCGATTTGTCGGCGATTTTACCGCCGATGCGCCGCAACACAGCTTCCTCCGCGATTTCGAATTCAGCCTGATTACCTCGTTGCAGTCGCCGCGGCCATTCACCATGTTCGTAGGGAACGATGAAAATGGAGACACGAACCCCGTGACCGACCGCGTGGGTTGGTCGCCGCGCAACGCGTATCGCGGAGATCACTACTACGACTTCGATCTTCGCCTGTCGCGCGCTTTCAAGGTGGGCGAACGGAAGAATCTCTTATTGGCCTTCGACGCCTTTGACGTTTTCAATCGCCAGAACATTAACGAGGTGACCTCCGTTTATGGAGGAGGGACGCCGGATTTCTGTGGAGGGACTACGCCGTTCAACGGGCCGGTACCGCAGCGCTACAATGATGCCGCCTCGCTTGCGATTCAGCAGGGAAAGGTCGCTTGCGTACCTTATTCAGCGCCATACGCCAACTTTGGGGTTGCGCCGGCGCCGAGTCCTTTGTTCGGTACTCCGCGAACCATGTTCAATCCCCGGCAACTGCAGATTTCCGCGAAGTTCACATTCTAGGTATTCTCGAATCCGAACAGATGCGGTAACCGTGGCCCAAGAACTCGCAAGACTGGTTTAGGGCGACCGGAAGGCAAGGGGAAGAAGGAAGATCTGGGGTGGGAAACGGGAATCGAACCCGCAACCGTCGGAGCCACAGTCCGGTGCTCTGCCAGTTGAGCTATTCCCACCACCTTGGGTGATTATAGCAATTTCGAAGAGGAGAGATTTCGGCAGCAGCGATTAAGGGCGGAGTCGAAGGCAAAGGCGAGGAATTATCCGCGCCCGACGCCCACATACTCAAACCCCATCGCGCGCAGGCGCGCTGAATCAAGCAAGTTCTTGGTATCCACGATGATGGGTTTCTTGAGCAGACGTTTGATGCGCTCGAAATCGAGTGCGCGGAACTCCGGCCAGCCTGTTCCAACCACGAGGGCATCCACCCCTTCGGCCGCCGCGTAGGCTGACTCGCAGTAGCGCACCGAACCATTCAACCGCACTTTGGCTTCGGGAGTAGCTACCGGATCATAAGCCCGCACCCGTGCGCCCTTCGCCACCAGCGTTTCGGCCAGGCGCACCGCGGACGATCCCGCCACCGAGTTCGTATTGGGCTTGAACGCAAGACCGAGAATGCCGACGTCTTTGTTCTCTACCGAGTTCAAAGCGAAAGCGATCTTGTCGACCAGGCGCTCGGCCAGAGAATGGTTGACATCGCGCGCCGCACTCAATACGCGCAGCGGAACACCGTTGGCCAAGGCCAATTGCGCCAGCGAATCCATATCGGACTCGGCAAACACGCCGCCCATGCCTGCTCCCGGTTGCAGGCAGCGAGGAGCAATCTTCTTATCCAGCCCGAGCGCCAGGGCCAGGCTCACGGCATCGGCGTTCACGCGTTCGCAAAGCGCCGCGACTTCGTTGATGAAGGAAATCTTGGTTGCGACGAAAGCAGTCGCCGCTTCTCGCACCAGCTCAGCTGTGGCCTGATTGGTAACAATCACCGGCACGCCGCGCATCACCAGAGGATGAAAAATCTGCTTGAGAACATGTACGGCTTCGTTCGAGCTTGAGCCCAGAATCAGCCGGTCGGGCCAGTTGAAATCCTCTACGGCGCAACCGTCAGTAAAGAACATGGGCTGGGAGACGATGCTTCCATGCAGGCCGGCATCCTTCAGCGACTTTTCCAGTTTCGCCGCCGTGCCCACAGGTACGGGAGTGACCACCGCCAGTATCGGCGGCTTCGGCGCGATGCGTGCGATGCGCATCGCCACGTCGAAAAGATTGTCGGCTATGTCTTCGGCGAGAAAAATAACCTGCGTCTTCCGGGCGAACGATTCGATATCCGTGGAATACGCGAGCCGGCCGACCCGCACGTTGCGCCGGATGATCTCTTTCAGATTTTTTTCAAAGAATGGAATGTTTCCCTGGGCGATTTCGACCATGCGGGCCCGGTCTGGATGACAACAGGAAACCGGAGTGCCAAAATCTGCTAAACATGCCGAAATCACTGTTCCCAGATAACCCGAGCCGTAGACTCCGATTTGCATGCCCACCCTCCGGCAAGTTCGCGCCTGAAGCGGCAAAAGGCGCGTAACTGAAGCCATCCCTCTCTTCTGTTTACAGCCGTGGAAATGCGGGCGCAACGCACGGGAGGGAAGTGTACGAGGGGCCATGCAGTACAGGGGCGGGTAATCGAAACGAGCGAGTACTTAAAGCCATTGCCTGGCTCGGTGTTGACCGGACTCTTTCGGCAAAACCGGGAAAAATCAGGGTGAAACCAGGCTTCCGCCCAAAGGAAGCGGCGCCAGATCGACCCAATGATTTTGCTCCTGCTCGCGCACGAATGTGAGGCGGTCAATCACGATGCGGCGCGAACCAGCATATTGCCGCCAGCGCTCTCGCGAGATCTTAAGCGCTTCCTCGGCCGACTGAGGGTTTGCCATTTTGGCGATCGTAAGATGGGGGATGTAAGCCCATTCCTCGGAGCACCAGAGCTGCTCGCGATTGAGCTGGTCGTGCAGTTCTTGCAGCCGCGCCGCACCGGAGACCACCCGGATGTAAATGGTCGGCGTGCCGGGAATAAAACTCTGCACGTCCCCGAGGGCCACTTCAAACGGTTCAGCCTGGCCGCAGACTCTCGCCAGCAAATGCAAGGCATCATTTTCGTTTCCGCACAACGGGCGCGGCGGAAGCAGTGTGATGTGCGCCGCCAGGTGCGGCAAGTCGGGATGGAGCTCGCGCCGCAGGTTCTCGACGAATTCTCCAACTGGACTGTTAACGTAGGCGACGAGAGCGTACCGCGAGGGCATATCCAGAGAAAAATTATAGCGCGTGGCGCTCGTTTATAATCGTTAGAGTTGTTGCAAGAAGTAACAGTGTACTAACGGAGTCGGGGCGTAGCGCAGCCTGGTAGCGCACCTGCCTTGGGCGCAGAGCTAGTTCTTCCAACGCGTCTATCTCACATCTTGGTTTTTATTGTTATCAACAATTTGGGGAATCTGCTCTTCGTTCAAAGTTAACCCAAGTTGCTCGAATAGCATGCATGACAGCACGGTTGTGGCACGGCTGAAGGTCCTGCTTTTAATCGTCGTCTGGCACGGTTGCTGGTGCCGAGGCGTGCTGAGCCCCTGAACCGATCGCAATTCCGTGAGCAAAGAGTCCCATTTTGTTCCGCAGGGAGAATCGCCTTTTCGACGAAGGATAGACCGGCCAGCCCGGGTGGGACGATACCAATCACCGTCTTCATTCAAACTGCGAAACCGTTCTCCCGAAGTCTGGATGGCGTTTCTCGGACCTGACACTCCACCTCTCGGCGAGCGCGCAAATACCGCGCCGGTTTTACAGAATCAACTCGCTGCGACTATGGCCGCCCTACTGGGAGAAAACTATTCACAGGCGGTGCCCAGAGCCGGGTTGCCCATTGCGGATGTGGTAAGGCACTGAGGAGAATTGGCGTCTTCCTCTTAGGCCGGTCTCAACTTCAGGACTCGTCGGGAGCGCAGTCGCCAATAAGGGCATTTTTTCTGAAGCCCCTTGATTGGAACAGGAATCGAACGGTTTGAAGGTTAACGCGTTACGGCGAAGGAGTACCGCCGTTAACCGCCGTCCTCACTCTCAAAAAGCGGGATGGCTGATGACTCCTCGTAATTCTTGTCTTAGGAGTTTGTCGGCGCCCATGCAAAGCGATTTCTTCCGCGACAATCCTGCGCGACAAGCTCATCTTCAAACTTCGCCGCCTTAGCGTTCGTCTACTTTGGGGCACAGCCGGAGAGCAATTCAGTGAACGACGATTACTGAATAGTGCAGTAGGAAACCAAAAAGGAAGGAATCACATGGCGAACCAACCCGCCAAGAGTTATTACAGAATTGTTGAATCCACGCTGAGTATCGAGGTCGAAAAGGAGATTAACGAACTCATAGAACAGGGCTGGAAGCCTCTGGGAAGACTGCTCATTGTCGTCAAGAAGGCAGCCGAGGGCGATGAGCACATCCACTACGTGCAGGCGATGACCAAAAGTTGATCTCGACTCTCTCGGAAGTCGATGATATCTACCGTGGTAAGTGACCGCTTTTTCGATCGTCTTCTATCGAATACACAGACCTACCGCGATCAGCGCCGCTTTCCTCCTCGCGCTGGAAGACGCGCCAGCAGACCGCAAAGCAGGAAATGGCCGTGGAAAAGTTTTTGGACGGAGGGAAGTTTAAAGCGATGATTGGGATCGATTTCGGTACAACGAACAGCGCTGTTGCCATGGCTGATGAATTCGGCCGAGTCACAACCGCGCGCTATCGGTCCGGCGATACGGACGTCGAGACGTTTCGATCGATCCTCTTCTTTTCTCCTCCTCAAAAGGGTATGCGGCGGGAGCTATCCGCGTATGCCGGCCCCGACGCGATCGACCGTTATTTGCACGCAGAGGCCGGTGGACGACTGATTCAATCGATTAAGTCATACTTGGCGAGTTCTTCGCTGAAGTCCACAAATCTTTTCGGGCGAAGTTATCGATTCGAGGAGTTGGTGGGTTATTTGCTTCGCTCACTGAAGGCGGCAGCTGGCCAGTCGGGGATTCCAATCGGCACTAGAGCTGTCGTCGGCCGCCCCGTGCGATTCGTCGGTGCGGCCACCCATGTCGATGATGCCTATGCAACAAAACGATTGCGGGAAGCGCTGGCATTGGCCGGCATTACTGACGTGCACTTCGAATTCGAGCCGGTCGCGGCGGCCTAT
>JASIEN010000476.1 GCA_030045935.1 Candidatus Sulfotelmatobacter sp. | reverse complement strand
ACCATGCATTGATTGAAGTCCTCGACATTCTTCGCCGTTATTTTTATTCTCAGCTCAGCACCACGGTGAGCATGTTGAAGGAAATAGCCAGGCAGGCGCCCAAAGGCCGAATCAGCATCCCGCGATGAAGGGCCAGAACCATTCCGCGCTCCTCTGGCGGGAGAAACTGCTCAACGCAGTTGAACACGCAGCTCACCTGCTTCCCAGGCAGGGCCCCATTGGCGTCTTCATCCATCACAACTCTCTGCATGCGTTTCAGAACGTTCCCTTCGAGCGGGCGGTGATCGAAGCATCGCACCTGTTCGGCGCTGAACCCTATATGTCTGAAGCGGCCTACCGCGCGGAACTGGCGCGGGGCCGCATTCAAATCGATGACATCAACTTCGTGCTCGCGAGCGAGCCGGATGCGATAGTCTTCCCCGGCCTGACGCGGCGGTCGCTTCGGCGGGCCATGATTACGCCTGGCGTTCGTGAGTTTGATGCCGCCACGATCCTGTGGCGGACCGAACAAGGCGATCTCGCTCGGGACTTTCGCCATGCGGCCCTCCAGACACTGTTCGATGCCTGCTTCGAGCGTACGGTTATCCATGAGGAAGAATTGGCGCCGCCACGCCCCATCGATGAGATCATCCACCCCTGGCTGATTCGGCTGTGCGCAGTCTTTTTGGATCAGGGTACAGCGTACTGGCCGATGCCCCACCGCGAAAGAGGGTTTTATGAATGTGTGCGGACCTTGCTGGGCCAGAGGGGCGGAATCTTTCCAAGATATCTCATCGGCCTGAACGAGGAGTTTCGACGGCAGGAGTATTTCTCTTTCTCGGCGGCGGATGCGGTACTCGATTATCTCGACACTCAGTATTTCAAGGAAGACGAGTGGGAAGACGTTCTTCAGGCCGAACTTCTGGCATTGCCCGGCTGGGCCGGCCTGATGCGCAGACTGGAAGAAAGCCCCGGTCTGGCGCCACATGAAACGGTTCCGTGTTCGCTGATGGATTTCCTTGCCGTTCGGCTGACCATGTCGCGCGTGGCTTCGCGAATGGGCGCGGCTGAAGCCGTGCCCCAGGAAGACCCGCTCAAAACAGAGGAGCGGCGCCGTCTGAGCCGCGCCGCTCGTATCTATGACGCGGCGCGCGTGGTGTCATTTTCGGCGGCCGAGGTGAGGCTGTTGTCAGATTCCGAATGGGCATCGTTCGTGAACGAGGTCAAGGCGTGCAATGGATTCGAGCGCCGCCGGATTCTCCATCTCGCCTATGAACATTGGCATGAACGCGCCATTCTGCACGGGTTAGCGAGTCATCGAAGATACCGCGGCTTGTCTGGCTTAAAAACCAGACCGCGCGCCCAGGTTTTCTTCTGCATTGATGAGCGGGAAGAATCGATGCGGCGCGCCCTTGAGGAACTGGACCCGGAGATGGAGACCTTCGGTGCCGCCGGATATTTCGGTGTCGCAGTGGATTACCAGGGAATCGACGACCCGCAGGGCGCGGCTTTCTGTCCGGTTGTCGTCAAGCCCCGGCATGCGGTCCTGGAACAGCCCAAGGCGGAAGACGGTGCGTTGCACGAGCGCCGGCGCTGGCGTAGACGCCTGCTCGGGCTGCTGATGCGTAGTTCGTTCGTGTCCTCACGGTCTTTGGTGCGCGGGTGGTTGTCGACGACTGCGCTCGGCTTGCTGTCGGCTGTGCCTCTGATCGGTCATCTGCTTGCCCCCCGTCGTTATGCGCTGCTGCGCGACTGGTTGAACAAGGCCTTTCTTCCCGAGCCGCGCACCGAACTGCGGTTCATGCGCAACGCCGCGCAGTCGCAGGACGCTGTGGAAGGTCTGCTGACGGGCTTTGCCGCCGGAGAGAAAGCGGAGAGCGTGGCCAGCGTTCTGGGTCCAGCGGGGTTGACGTGCGGCTTCTCTCGGATCGTGGTGATTCTCGGCCACGGATCGACGAGCCTGAATAACCCGCACGAGTCTGCCCACGATTGCGGAGCCTGCGGCGGACGCCGCGGCGGACCCAACGCGCGCCTCTTCGCCGCCATGGCCAACCGCCCCGAAGTACATTTCCGTCTGCAGAAGATGGGTATCGACATCCCCGCGGACACATGGTTCATCGGCGGCCATCACGACACTTGCAGCGATGATGTGGAACTCTTCGATCTGGATCTCCTGCCGCCGACGCATCAGGCCGAATTGGAGTGCATCCGCACGGTGCTCGAAGGAGCCGCAAGCCGTAACGCCCATGAGCGCGCGCGGCGGTTTGAGTCGTGTCCGCCGGACGCCAGTCCGGAAGAGGCGCTGCGCCATGTGGAGGAACGCAGCGAACACCTCGCGCAGCCGAGGCCCGAGTATGGGCATTGCACAAATTCCGTCTGCATCGTCGGCCGGCGCGGCCTGACGCGTGGACTTTTTCTCGACCGGCGCGCATTTCTGGTTTCCTACGACGCGGATCAGGATAGCGACGATCGCAGCCTTGATTCACTAATGGCTGCGGTTGTACCCGTTTGCGCGGGCATCAGCCTCGAATATTACTTTTCCTTTGTCGATAACGACCGCTATGGTTGCGGCACGAAGTTGCCTCACAATGTGACCGGCCTGCTGGGTGTGATGGACGGTCACGCCAGCGACCTGCGGACCGGGTTGCCCTGGCAGATGGTTTCGATCCACGAGCCCGTCCGCATCCTCTTCGTGATCGAGACGACGCCCGAACGCCTGAACGGTGTGATCGAGCGAAG
>JASIEN010000475.1 GCA_030045935.1 Candidatus Sulfotelmatobacter sp. | reverse complement strand
GATGCGATTCTGCACGCCCACTTTACGCATGAGTTTGGCGACGTGGGCTTTGACCGTGCGCTCTTCGATGCCAAGCTGAGCACCGATTTCTTTGTTGGAGCGTCCGGCGACCAGCATTTCCAGGACTTCTTTCTCGCGATCGGTGAAGGTCACGCGGCCGGCTGGAAAAATTCGTCCTGGAGCGGAAGACACTCGCTCGATAAACATGGACAGCACGCGGCGCGGCGCCCAGACCGATCCCTGGCTTACGATGCGGATAGCCTGCGCAAATTCGGCGGGCGAAGCCGCTTCGTCAACGTAGCCCTTGGCGCCCGAAGCGATCGCCTTCAAAATGGTTTCTTCATCGACGCCTGAACCGGTGACAATGATGCGCAAATCGGGGCGAGTGGCTTTTAAGCTGGCCATCACGTCGAAGAGGTTTTGTCCGGAGCGGTTTCCCAACAGAATTAAATCGACGCCCTGCAGCGCGGAGATCTCGTGCAGACCGGCAGAGATCAATTCGAATTCGGGCTCGGAGTCGAACAGCGCGCGGAATCCAACGAAACGCAAAGGGTCGCTTTCTACTACGGCGATTTTTATAGTCGGTTTTCTGGCGACGGCTGCTTTCATAGTTATCCCTGTGGGCGTATTGTTTCTAAAGCATAACGGCAAAATATTGTGCTGCAAAGAGATGGTGACCCGTCAAGAATTACGGGAGTAACATGAAAAATAAGGTGGAAAGGCCCTTCTGCAGCGGAGATTGGCAGGGTAATTCTAGCTCCTGGTGGAGATCCTCAAAATGACCGGAACGCGTGTATATATTACTTTCTTTGTTGTTCTTGCTCTTCTTTCAGCCGTGCCTGCGCATGCGCAAACACAGGCCGAAACCACACAGACTGCTCCGAATTCCCAAGCTGCTCCGGCATATCAGCCGAAATTCCACGGAGACCCCGCGCGATCTGATTCCGAGGCCGCTGCGCTTGCTTACATGCGCGTTGTAATTCGCGCCCAGCGGCAGTTCAACAAGCAATATGGGCACTATGCCACTTCCTTGAGTGAACTTGTTCACTCGGGGTCGTTCACCAAGCGCATGGTCGATCCTAATCGCGGAGACTACAGCGTCGGATTCAAGGGGAAGAACGACAGTTACATTCTCACCATGACCCCGCAGCATCTCGATGCCGAGCACCGGTCGCTTTATGCGGAGGATGACGGGAAGATTCATGCGGATGAAGAAAAAGCAGCAGATGACAAGTCGCCGGTGGTGAAGTGAGCTGGCCGAGGCAAAAGTCGCCAAAAAAATTAACCACGGAGTCCACAGAGGTGCACGGGGTCGTCGGCAGCCGGGCCGTAGATTAGGATCTGCCGGTCTTCATTTATCATCAAAGGAATCTCGATTCTAAAAATAAAACCGTAGGGAGGAATCATGGCACCAGCAATCGGCGCACCCGCGCCCGACTTTTCGTTGAAAGACCAGGACCAGAAAGAAGTGAAGCTCGGCGATTTCCGTGGCAAGAAACGAGTGGTGCTTATTTTTTATCCGCTCGACTGGAGCCCGGTTTGCACCAAAGAGCACGTGTGTCTGGTGAACGACATGAAGCGGTTTGAGCAGCTCGACGCGCAGGTCCTCGGGCTGAGCGTGGACAGCGTATGGTCGCATAAGGCTTATGCCGACAAGATGGGCATTCATTATCCGCTGCTGGCCGATTTTCATCCGCGCGGCGCGGTGGCCGCGAAATATGGAGTTTACCTAGACGACAAAGGCATCAGCGGACGCGCCATTTTTGTCATCGATAAAAAGGGCAACCTGGCGTGGCAGAAGAATTACGACATTCCGGTTGTGCCGGATATACAGGAAGTGTCGAAGGCGCTGGAAGAAGTGAAGTAGGGTCTGCGACGATTTCTTCCACCCTTACGGGGCTGATTGTTTCTTTACTTCTTACCCCACGGCTTACGCCCCTTCGGCAAGCTCGGAGCAAACTGTGGGCTGCGGTCTTACGCCGCTTCGCGGCTGGAGAATCTATTACCCGCCTGCTTTGATCTCTGTTGCTTTTCCATCCTGATATGTCACTACTAGTGGCTTGCCGCCGTTGGGATAGTGCACGGTTTTTTCTTCCGAATTTGCACCGGGATCAGGAACTCCCATGCCGATGGCGAAGTCCGCCTGCAATTCGTTCATCCCCGGCTTCACTTCATGCTGATCGACTGCCTGCCAGATGTCTGACGGCCAATGCTTGTACAGCTGGTGAGGGTCTTCGTAGTAGAACATCTCATCGGCATAAAATTTGTATTCATCGTCGCTTTCGAAACCGATGGGAACGGCGTATTCGTGGCCATCTTTATCGAACAGGGCCACTGCCTGCTTTCTTCCTCCGGGTGCGGCCACAGCCAGGACGTCCTTGATATCCAGGCGCTCGAGTGGCTCCAGCGTTCCCTGATCGTGGGCAAAATCTACTTTCTTGACCACGGGGACATAACGATAATAGGTGTAGCGGTAACCTTCTTTGACCCACACCGGCTGCTGGGTTAGCTGCTGCGCCGATTTCAAATCGTAGGGGTGCAGCTTCTTGGGCGTGACGTAGTAATCCTCATTTGAATAGCCTGTGTTTCGGGCCTTTTGCCGCTCCTCGGCGGTAACGTAATCTTCATGTCGTTGGTACATGATGTAGCCGACGCGAGCGCCCACAACCACAATGGCGACGGCCAGGGCAAGCTGGATTTTCTTTTTCGTTTCTTCGGTCATATGCTTAGCAAATTCGTCTATTGGATGCCAATTCTAGCTCGACAGGAGATTGCCTCGCTTAGTGTTCTATCTGGCGGAGAAATTCTCCCCGTTCCCAGGGCAGTTCACTCTTCAGACCGATGACTTGGCCAGTATGGGGTTGGCGAAACTCCAGCTCTGCCGCATGCAGAAAATTCCGAGGCAAAGTAACGGGACACGCGCGTTCATTGGCCGGAGTTTTGGACTTGAGCTCCCGCGGTGCTCCGTAAGTCGTGTCTCCCACGACGGGATTCCCCATAGCGGCCATATGCACGCGAATCTGGTGGGT
>JASIEN010000474.1 GCA_030045935.1 Candidatus Sulfotelmatobacter sp. | reverse complement strand
CACACGGCCCTCATTCAGGCAACAGACGGCAATCTCTATGGGGTCACCCCCAACGGAGGGGCTAACAGTGATGGTGTCGTGTTTCGCATTACTCCATCGGGAACGCTGACCGCGATTTACAGCTTCTGCTCGCTGGCGAGCTGCGCCGATGGCGCCAATCCTTACACCAGCTTGATTCAGGGCAGCAATGGCGACCTATACGGAGCGACTTACTACGGCGGGGCGAACAACAGCGGCACGCTATTCAAGATCACCACCTCGGGAACGCTGACCACACTCTACAGTTTCTGCTCTCTGGCCAACTGCGCGGATGGGTATGGGCCCGAGGGCCAACTGGCCGTAGACACTGCCGGGAATATCTACGGAACGGCGGTTTACGGCGGGGCAAGCAATTTGGGCACAGTGTTTAAATTCAGCACGAAGGGCGTGCTGTCGACGCTCCATAGCTTCAGCGGCGCGGACGGTGAATACCCGGAGGGCGGGCTGGTTGTGGGCAGCGGAGGTTTCTATGGCACGGCGGAGTATGGAGGTGCCGATGGCTATGGTTCCGTCTTTAAGATCACGACCGCGGGGAAAGAGACTACGGTGCACAGCTTTGTTGGAAGCGACGGAGAATATCCCAAAGGCTGGCTCGTGGTCGACGGCAGCGATTTTTACGGGACGGCCTCAGGTGGAGCGCAAGGAGACGGCATAGTCTTCAAAATGACCGCGGCCGGCGCAGTGACCACCCTCTACAGTTTTTGTTCGCTGGCAGGCTGCGCGGATGGCTCCGCGCCAACTGCAGGCTTGATGGAAGCCACAGACGGCAATCTCTACGGCGTGACTTACGGCGGCGGAGCGAATGAGAATGGAACAGCGTACGAACTCACGCTAAAGGGGGTGCTAACCACGCTGTACAGCTTCACCAGCACGGGCGGGGGAGGCCCGCAGGGTGGATTGGTGCAGGACACCAACGGCGATTTCTACGGGATAACGCTGTACGGTGGGAGCAGTGGAGACGGTGTTGTCTTCAGCATCGCCACCGGACTTAAGGCATTCGTGTCGCTGCAGACAACGAAGGGGGTAGAAGGATCGAAGGTGGGAATTCTCGGAGATGGATTTGACTCGTCGTCGGTGGTGAAGTTCGGCGGAGTGGCGGCGACGACCGTGACGCTAACAGAGGCGGGGCTGTTAACGGCGACCGTGCCCGCGGGAGCGCTAACCGGAGCAGTGACGGTCACGACCGGGTCGACGACGCTGACCAGTTCGCATAAATTTGACGTCACTCCAACTCTAACAACCTTCAACCCCTCCAGCGGCGCGGTAGGAACGTCAGTCACACTTACCGGAACCGGACTGACGCAAACCACGAAAGTCGCATTCAACGGGACGTCGGCGGAGTTCATGGTGAATTCCGACACGCAGGTAACGGCGACGGTGCCCACTGGCGCGACGACGGGGAAGATTAAGGTGACGACCAAAGGCGGAAGCGCAACCAGTAAGGAGGAGTTCACTGTGAATTAGCTAGGCAAGACAAACTGAGCAAGGCGAAAAGGGCCGCCTTTCGGCGGCCCTTCTGATTTGCTGCTGCTGAAATCTCTTACAGCGTCGATTCGATTTCAAAGCCCCAAGCTTCCAGCAAAGGCTCGGGGATGTATTTCGAGTTCTTGTTGCGGCGTGCCCACTCACGCAAGCGGGTCGAGCGCAGGTACTGGTCGGGCGAAAGCTTGTATTCGCGCACGACCTGTTCAAATTCGGTAATGGTAGGGACTATTGGCCCTATTGGTTCGGGCTTGCCCCAGTTTGGATTTCCGCGTCTCTTGGCCATGAAACTTCGCCTTTCCTACAAAGGGGGAATTATCGATAGATCGCTTAATACGAAAACGATTGCTCTATCTATATGATTCTCCGAAGCGTTATATGGATTCACGCGAAAAGCACGTAGAAGGTTCTTGAGCTTAAGCCCAGTACCTCATAATCCAAAAACGTGAACGGAGACACCGTATCTTAGGGCAGGTTTTCCTCAAAAGTCAATCGGGATTTTGGTTGTATCACTTGAGTCGATGTAACCTAAGTAATTGGAAGAACAAGGTTTGCACTTCTGGCGAAACAAGGCGCGACTTGAGAGAGCGCTACGCCGAAGTCGGCGGACCGCGCCAACGGCCTGCCTGACGGCGTAATCGGGCAGACAAAATTCAGTTTTGAGATCCTGGTCAGAAGCTGCTCCTGCTTAGCCCAGTTCCGGGTTCTGAACCTGTGGCATCTCCGATTACCCCCGTAATAGCGGATGCAAGTGCTTGATTGATTGGGCACTTGCAGGGGCTTAGAGTTGAGGATGGGCCATTGTCCGAACCAGCACGCTCTGGACTGGGCTTTCGCAAACTCAGGAGATGACCAAAAGCATTTGAGGTACGCGTCATGGAGTTGAAAGCATTATTGTTGTCTTCCAATGAGAAGATCGTGCGGGTGCTGCGACGCACGCTCAGCGATCTGGAGATCGATCTCGAGCCGTGCGCGAAGGCCGACAGCGCCCTGCGTAAGCTAACGCGAAAGAAGTTTGAAGCCATTATTGTGGACTGCGCAGAACATGACGCGGCGGAGGTACTGCGCAGCGTGCGGTCGGCTGGAGGCAACAAAAGAGCGATTGCAGTGGCCATTCTCGATCCGGGAGTGGGCATGCGCGAGGCGTTCAATCTGGGAGCCCATTTCGTTCTCTACAAGCCGGTATCAGCGGAGAGGTCGAAATCGAGTTTCAGAGCAGCGCGCGCGCTGATGAAAAAAGAACGGCGGCGCAATGTCCGGCTCGCAGTCAGAATTCCGCTGGAAATGTCGAATGCGGAAAGCGGTGCTCAATTCAAAGTGACCACGATCGATCTGGGAGAAGGCGGCGTCGCGCTGAGCATGCCGCATCGCAAAAAACTGCATGGCCGCTGGCAGCTTAAGTTTACTCTCCCCGGGGATGGGCCGAGTTTTGACGTGGCTGCGCAGTTTGCCTGGGAGGGAGAGGGAAGGCAGATAGGCTTGCGGTTCGATAATCCGTCGCCGGAGGTGGTGCGCGAACTGCGAGTGTGGGTTGAGAAGAACTCTCCCGAGGTACAAAAGTATGATCCGCCGGTCGTGTGCAAAGTTACGGACATGACTTTGGGCGGTTGCTATCTGGAGAGCAGTTCGCCGTTTCCGGTATCTACATTGCTGACCATCTCGATGCGGGCGGGCGGCATGGAATTGACCACTGACGGCGTGGTTCGAGTCATGCATAGCGATCACGGGATGGGAGTGGAGTTCATTCAGACCGCAAAGGAGCAGAAGCAAAGCCTGGAAAGGTTTCTGGGAGTGCTCGCTGAACATCGCAATGTGGCTCCCGACGTGACCGTTGAACCGGAAGGCCTGGAAGTGGAGGCGGTTTCAGCGGCGACGGCTTCGACGGCCGAAGATGCGTTACTGGCGCTCTTTCGGGCGCAAGCAGCGCTTCCCGCCGAGGCGTTTCTGCAGGAACTGCGCAAGCAGCGCGGGTCTGGCGCCGCAGCTTCGGTGTAGCGCGCAATTTGCATTCAGTCGAGAATACTGATTACGGACTCAGCGGCACACCTTGCGCCGGGCCTCCCGAAACAAGATCGGTTTTGATTGTCGACTTCTGGTTAGGCGCGAGATCGATTTCCGTCTCAAAAGTTTGATAGCCCGGCAATGTGATGCTGATTTTGCGCTTGCCGGGCTCGACCAGCAGTGCCTTGCCGACTCCTGTAAATTCGCCGACGTGGCCAATGAAAACGCCATCGACGAAAACGGCGGCGCGGTTGGGACGCACATCCAGTTTGATCTCGGCGGTGACGCGTGGGAGACGAACGCTGGCGTCTTTTTCCATCTTTACGGGGATCAGTTCCTTGCCGCCCGCGCGGACTGAAACAGTTCTGGTGAAATCCAGATAACCGCCCTGGCGAACCGTGATCTGGTGCGTGCCGGGAAGCAGCAGAAGTTTCTTCGATCCTTTCAACTCACCGAGATAGCCCACGTACTGCCCGTCGACCCAGACGCCGGAAGTCTTCTCGACCTTCGAGGCCGCCTCGAAATCGATCTCACCCATGACCTGGTTGTCGGCATGCACGACGGGAGCGAGGAACGCCATCAGGGCGGCCATGACGCATACAGCAATACGAGTTTTGTTGGCCGGATTCACGCAGCCCCCCTGTAGGATGAGATGACAAATACGCCAGAAAGGTAGGGCAACAAAGATCACGCGAGACGGACAACCCTTGAGTCGCGGGGGTGGGGAGCCTGATTCCAAGGGCAATTTGCTACGTTCGTAACCCCGTTTATGGCCGAATGTGATCTCCGCTGAGCCGGAAATCGGCATCAAAATGTCCCAATGCGGGCGGTGGCAAAACTGGCGACGGTGGTCTTCTTCTTCCATGCTCTTTCTTCATATGGAGCATGGGGACAGTCCGCGAATTCCCAAAAGAAACAGCACAGCCGCCATACTCACGAGCGCGATGCCGAAAACACATTCACCCTGGACGACGGCTTATCGGTAATCGACGCGGCGCTCGATTCCGGAAAACTGCGGCGTTCGGGTGACTGCTCTCATCTGGTCCATGAGATCTACGAGCGGGCCGGTTTCCACTACACTTACGTGAGCTCGTACGATTTGTATGATGGCGTTGAAGGTTTTCAGCGCGTGTTCGAGCCGCAGACGGGCGATTTGATCGTGTGGCGCGGGCATGTGGGAATCGTTGTTCATCCGTCGCGGCACGTCTTTTTCAGTTTCAAGAGCAGCGGGCCTGGAACTGCGGACTATACCAATCGGTATTGGCTTAACCGCGGTCGGCCGCGGTTCTATCGGTATATTAAGGGCGATCCCTGCCCGGGATGCGTGCTACGCGCGGGACGGGGCGAGTGATAACTTCCACAGACGCTGTCAACACATATTTACTTCCCCGCCCACGGTGGCACGACGCCGGTCATGCGTGCGTATGCAATCAGTTGCCCCATATGTTCGTTGTCGTGAACGAGGATGCGTAGATAAATTCCATCCACGGTTGCGTCGCGCTTAAAGACTTGCACTTTGCGTTCGAGGTCTTTCGGTGTCTCGGCTAAGTGTGCTTCTTTGACGGCATCGAGTGAGCGCTTCAACCATCCGATTACTTCCGGCTTGGATGTGACCGTTTTCTCCGCGTCTTCCTTGAGGTCGGCCGGCATCTTGGGGCCTGTAATGCTCAGCAGATAGAAGTTCGCCATGGCGATGTGCATGTAGACCTCGCTGGTGGAGCGCACGCCGGACGCCGGCCGCCAGGAGAATTTATCGCCTGGCGTGGCTTCTGCGAGTTCGATTAACTGCCGCGACACATGCTTCCATTCGCCGTCGTATCCTTGCCAGACGCCTTCGAGAGGGTCTTGGGCGTGTACAGCTGGAGCGGCTAGAGCGACACAAGAAAGAACCATCAACAAGCAGGGCCTCATAGACGACTCCTCTCGTTTCTATTTGCTTAAGACAATTGCCACCGGCTGATCATACGGCTGGATCATCACGCTCACCGACTTCCGCTGATTGAACTGGTCGAGGGGTACAGGAAAACTCACCATCACCGTGCGCTGTACCTGCTGGCCCGGCTGCAGTTTATCTTCGGGAGAAAGCGGTTGCAGCGCGCCAGCTTTGAGTGCTGGAAAGCCCTGAAAATAACGATCGAAATCGACCGCGGAGACTGCCTCGCCGGTTTGCTCTCCGCTGCCGGTTACGAGCTTGCCTTTGATATCGTGCACCCAGAGCGACTTCTCACCGGAATTGCGCAGGGTGAAGGTCAGGGCCACAAGCACTGAATTCTGCCCGGGAAGGTCGACGGCGACTACATTATCGAGTGAGCCCCCGCCTTGCGGCTTGGCGCGCTGCAAGAAAGCTACGATCGCAAAGACGATGACTATTGCGCCAATGGC
The DNA here is from genome assembly GCA_030045935.1 of Candidatus Sulfotelmatobacter sp. Classification (GTDB taxonomy): domain Bacteria; phylum Acidobacteriota; class Terriglobia; order Terriglobales; family Acidobacteriaceae; genus Sulfotelmatobacter. The sequence continues at coordinate 6,145 of JASIEN010000474.1, read as the reverse complement.
AATCCCAACGATTTTCATCGGCGGCAGATTGCGCTCGGCCGTACCGAATTCATCGCCGATGTTGATCGTCGGACCTTTCACCGGAGCAGGAGTTGGATTGGGTGGAGGAGGGGTTGGGACCGCGTTGGATTTTTCGTCAGGCATAGATGCGCCTCGCTCGTAGTCACTCAAAAATCCACTTACCCAGGGGCGTCATTCCGAAGCCCCGCGCTTTCATCGGGGGGGCGAGGAATCTCACACCCGATGACCTGTGGGTGCTGAGATCCCTCACTCCGGCTGAAAGGCGCCTGCGCTCGGGATGACGCCACATCAATTCCATTCATGCTTTACCGCTCGTGCAAACTGCTCGGCCGGCAGCGTGTTCAACACATCATTCCTAGTCAGCCAGGCCCGCCTGGCCTGCAAAACGCCGTAGCGGATTTTTTCCATGTGCGATGTGTGGTGCGAATCGGTGTTGATGACAATTTTCACGCCACGCTGTTTCGCCTGCCGCAAATGCACGTCGTTCAAATCCAGACGGTCGGGATAAGAATTCAATTCCATCGCTACTTTATGTTTCGCGGCAGCGGTCAGGACTGCATCCAGGTCGAACGGGTAGGCATCGCGCCGCAATAGGATGCGTCCGGTGGGATGACCGATGATCGAAGTATTCGGATTTTCGATGGCCTTAAGCAGGCGCTCGGTCATCTTGGCCGGCTCCTGATTGAAGACCGAGTGCACGCTGGCAATCACAATATCCATCTGCGCCAGCACATCGTTAGAAAGATCGAGGTCGCCGTCGGCCAGAATGTCGACCTCAATACCTGCGAAGATTCTAATGCCATCGATCTTCTTGTTCGCCTCGCGAATGCGCTTGATGTGTGCGACGGCGCGCTCGTCGTCGAGGCCATTGGCGAAGGCGAGATTCTTCGAGTGATCAGTGATGGCCATGTATTTGTAACCACGCGCTTTCGCGGCCTCGGCCATTTCTTCGATAGTATTTCGGCCGTCAGTCTCAACCGTGTGCATGTGTACGTCGCCCTGAATATCTTCTTGTGAGATCAGTTGAGGCAATGTGTGCTTTTCTGCCGCATCAATCTCGCCCAGATTCTCTCGCAGCTCGGGAGGGATGTAGTCGAGCTTCAGCTTCGCGTAGATTTCTTCCTCGGTTTTTCCGGCGACAGGTTTTTCGGTCTTCAGATCGGCCAGACTGTACTCGTTCAGTGTATAGCCCATTTTGAGAGCGCGCTGGCGGAGAGCCACGTTGTGGGCTTTTGATCCGGTGAAATATTGCATCGCCGCGCCGAACGATTCGGGAGGAAGGAGCCGCACATCCACCTGCATGTCGTTGCGCACGCGGAAGCTGATTTTGTTGTCGCCCTGTGCAATCAGGCTCATCAGCGGCGGATATTTCGCCACATACTGCACAGCCTGCGCGCGCTCGACCGCGTCACAACATGCGGGGCCAGTGACTAAGATGTCGAGATCGCCAACCGTCTCGCGCCCACGCCGCAGCGAACCGGCTGGGGTGATGCGATCGATGCCCGGCATCTTCGCCAAATACGCCGTGAGTTTTTCGGCTTCGGTTTCCGCCACGTCGATAAGGAACCTCCCGGAGATACGGCGGTAATCCTCAATGGCCTTCAGCAGCTTCAGTTCATGCTTCTCGCCCATGCGCGGCAGTTCGCGAATCTTTTGCTCGCGGGCCAGCTTTTCCACGCCATCGACATCGCAGACTTTGTAGGCGCTCCAGATCAGAGCGATGGTTTTTGGTCCCAGGCCTTGAATCTTCAGCAGCTGCAGCATGGACGGGTGATATTTCTTGAGCAGCTCTGATTGAATAGCGAGCGTGCCGGAGGTCAAGAGTTCTTGCAGGTTGAGCAGCATGCCTTTTCCGATGCCGGGAATGGCCAGCACTTTTTTCGGCTCACTGATGATGTCTTTGATCGGCTCGGAAAAATTTTCGATGGATTGGGCGGCGTTGCGGTAAGAACGGATGCGGAAGGAATCCTGGCCGTCGATTTCCAGCAAGTCGGCAGTTTCGTAGAGGATGTTGGCGATTGCCTTGTTATCCACGAACTAAAGATTAAACAAGATCAGCGCGCAGTGCCAGCGAAGCACACGAATAGGCGATGATCTGCTCCCTCTCAGCTTTGGCAACTTCTGATTGCGTATCCCCGCCTTACGCAAGCAAAATCGATATCGAGTTAGGCAACTTTCGTGACGTTCGCCGCTTGCGGTCCTTTCTGGCCTTCGGTGATTTCGAACTCAACCGCATCACCTTCCTGCAGGCTCTTGTAGCCTTCTGAGCTGATCGCGCTGTAGTGCACGAACACATCGGGCCCATCCGCGCGGCCGATGAACCCATACCCCTTGGCGTTATTGAACCACTTCACGGTTCCTTTCAGTCGTTCCACTGAACCCCTTTTCTGTACGTCCGTATCTTTTTGGGGGGACAAGAACGTACTCCGATAGGATGCATTTTGAGAGGATTAGGATGGGGTGTCAATCCCGAAACCCCTCAGAAAGAACCAATTTGGGATGAGGAGGAAAGTACCGGCCTAACTCACTTACTTGCTTACTTTGTTGTGCGGCCTTCGGGATTAGGAATCTAGGGTCTCATCTGATGATCGAGCCAGAGGATACCGGCGATGGTTTTGGCATCTCGAATGACGCCCTTGAGCACCATTTTCAGCGCGGCAGTCAGAGGCTCAAAGCGGATCTGGATGACTTCGTCCGGCTCAGGCTGCGCGGGGCCTGGGCGCAGACCTGTGGCGAGATATAAGGCCATCACCTCGTCAACAAAGCCGGGGCTGGCGTAAAACCGCAAAATGCGGTGCCAGTGGAGCGCGCTGAATCCGGTTTCTTCAAGAAGCTCGCGACGTGCTGCCGGCAGTTCCTTCTCGCCAGGATCAACACGGCCCGCCGGAAGCTCCCAGAGATAATCTTTGGCAGCGTGCCGATACTGGCGCTCCAGCAGAACGCGCCGCTGTTTTTTGGAATCATCCACGGCCAGCACTACGACCGAACCCGTGTGGTGAACAATGTCGCGGCGGGCTCGGATACCGCTGGGTTCCCGCACTTCATCGACGGTTACCGAAAACACCGGGCCGCGATAAGCGGTGCGTGATGAAAGTAAGCGAGCCTTGGAACGAGAGTGAGATTTTGCAGTGGTAATTCTAGCCGAGTGAGATTTAGCGGCGCCGCGCGACAATTGGGGCATAGCAACAATATAAAGCACGCTGCCGATCGTGTGACCTCGCTGGCAGGCTAGGCGGAAGCCGATTGGGAACTGAGACGAAGGGGGAAAGCGGGGGCCTAAGTCCGATTCTGCTATGCTGCCGGGCATGACTCGGAAGCAATCAGCCAAGCCACACATTGCGATTATAGGCGCGGGAAATCTGGGCGCGGCCCTCGCTGTGGCTTTACATGATGCCGGCTATGTTATCGATCAGATTGTCTCGCGCGCGGATAGCGCGTCGTTGCAGCAGGCGCGACGCCTGGCGGGCGAGGTAGGGGCGGCTGCCAGTTCTGTTCGACAGGCGCAGCTCAAGGCGGATGTTGTTTGGTTTTGCGTTCCCGATGCAGCGATTGCTGAGGCGGCAGAATCAGTCGCTGATTCAGGCGATTGGAAACGAATCGTTGCCCTGCACTCAAGCGGCGCGCTGACCAGCGACGAGCTTGACACATTGCGAAGACGGGGAGCCGCAATCGCGTCGGTTCATCCTTTCATGACCTTCGTACGCGGTTCTCGCCCATCTCTTAAGGGGGTGCCATTTGCGCTTGAAGGCGATGCGCGCGGGGTACGCGCCGCCCGCGCAATCGTCAGAGCGTTGCAGGGAGAGTCATTCTCTATTCGCAAAGTGCACAAGGCCGCTTACCACACGTGGGGAATGTTTTCCTCACCGTTATTTTGTGCGCTGCTGGCTGCAAGTGAGCGAGTTGCAGCGGTTGCGGGAGTGGGACGGAAAGCAGCGCGGAAGCGAATGTTGCCGATTCTTCAACAAACTTTGACAAATTACCGGAGGCTGGGAGCAGGAGAATCGTTTAGCGGGCCGATCGCTCGCGGAGATGTAGAGACGGTGAAGAAGCACCTGGAAGTTTTGCGAAGTGTGCCGGGAGAACGCGAACTGTACATTACCTTGGCTGCGGCGGCGCTGCGCGAGCTGCCGGCGAAGAATCGAGAAGCGTTACGTGAGGTTCTCAGGCGGAATGCTAAGGCGCTGTCGCATGGTGGGCACGGCGAGTAACGGCATTTCCCTCAGGAGCTAACCCCCTCATCACGGGGCTTGAGCCGGCTCGGCTAAAGCCGGGCCCTTCAAAACTGATTCACGCAAAACTGATTTGCGGCTCTTATGTGCTGAACAAATGCCCCAGTTTTTCCTTCTTGGTCTTCAGATACTCTTCGGCGTGAATGCTAGGTGTTACCTCGCAGGGGACGCGCTCGACCACATCAACTCCGGCTTTTTCCAGCGCCTCAACCTTTTCGGGATTGTTCGAGAGCAGGCGAACTTTCGTCACACCGAGCGCTTTGAGAATCTCGGCCGGCAGCGCGAAGTCCCGATGGTCGGCCTTGAAGCCTAATCTCTCATTGGCTTCGACCGTGTCAAGACCAGCGTCCTGCAGTTGATAAGCCTGCAGCTTGGCCATCAAGCCGATGCCGCGGCCTTCCTGCTGCTCGTAAATCAGGATTCCCGCTCCCAGATCGCGAATCATTGTCAGTGCCATCTCGAGTTGTTGCCGGCAATCGCAGCGCAGAGAGTGAAAAACGTCTCCCGTCAGGCATTGCGAATGAACGCGCACAAGCGGTGGAGTCGACTGCACATCTCCCATAACCAGGGCGACGGCTTCTTCAGGCCCGGTACTCCCATCTCCGCCAGGCTGTGTGCGAAAGCCGTAGATGCGGAATGTTCCCCAATGCGTGGGGAAGTCCGCGGAAGCGACTTGTTGGACGCGGGATGACATCACATCCATCAATTATAGCGGGAGGGCAAGAACATTCAGCGCTCAAGCGCCGCGAGCTTTGAACGGAAAAATCGCGTCTTGCTTTGAGGCGATCGGAACCCCGTTCTGAGTTGCGGGTTGGAAATGCCAGTTATCGAGAGCGGCGAGACATTTGTTGTCGATCTCGGGACCGAGGCTTTGCAAAACTGTTTTGCGAACAATTTCGCCGCGCTCGTCGATCACAATCTCGATGATAACCTTGCCTTCGGACACAGGCCGCTGCCAGGGATAGACGACTGGATCAGACGTCCGGACCGGTAATGCGGGACGGATTTCATCTCCGTAAATCGGACTGCCGGGGAGCGAGCCGTAGGGAAGTCCCGCCGCCGCGCCGTGGCCGAGTTTGGAAAGCGTTGCCGTCTTCGCGTCGTCTTCATTTCCTGAAAGAGCGATCTGCTTTGGCGGAGTCGGTTGCTTCGCTTGAACTTTAGTTGGCTTCCACGCCAGCTTTTCATGTCCCAGCCGCTGATGATGGTAAGTCTCGATGGCGCGATTAGAAGAACTCGTCGAACTGTCGTCGGGATTTTCAGTCGGGAAGTAGAGCCTTGCCAGCACCCGTCCGTTGTGGCCGAGGCCAACGGAGTTCGGGTTTAACAATCGAGGTTCAGGGACGTGGAGAAGCCAGGCGAACAGGATGGCATGAACCACCAACGAAGCAGCCGCAAGTTGGCGCTGTTTCTGCAACGATTGACCGCTGAGTTGCGCAAACATCGCTAAACCCCACGCGCGCTTTTTACAGCTTAGACGCGTCCAAGGGGAGTTCGTCAAGGCCCCTCAGCAGCGGTGTTTCCACCGAGGTAACAATCAAGAAGGAACGCTGGTAAACTTAGGTGGTTCATTCGAAATCCAGCACGTGGGGCTATAGCTCAGCTGGGAGAGCGCATCGTTCGCAACGATGAGGTCGTCGGTTCGATCCCGACTAGCTCCACCAAATCTTCCTTTTTCTTCAACACTTCCAAAGCCGTCAAAATCACACACTTGGAGTTTTGTCCCATTGTTGTCCCAAATCGGTTAGGAGTCACAGGCGTTTCGCCAAGCCGTACTGATGAGAATTTTTCGCCTTGCTGAACAGCGCCCACCTGTTCAGGGCTGGGGAGGCCTTAGGAGGCGAAAAACTCCTGCCAGCTTGATCGCTGTTTTTCAGGGCACATGCCTGCACGCC
>JASIEN010000473.1 GCA_030045935.1 Candidatus Sulfotelmatobacter sp. | reverse complement strand
ACCGTGTTCTGATCGTTCAGCGCCATATTGAGCACTTGTCTGGCCGTAGCGCTTCCTCCAACTGGCTGGGTGCCCGAGTCGCGCAGAGCGTCCCCGGAAAAAGCAAGATTCATGCCGGTAACCGCGATAAGCTCGTTGGCAATCATCGTCTTGAAACTTGCACGATCATTGGCCGCGTTGGCGCCGGCGAACTTGGAGGGATCTACAGCCACCTTACGATGCAGCGATCCTGAGCTGACGCTGGATACCGGGGCGTTTTCCTCCTGAATCACATGCGCTAGTTCGTGCGCCAGCAGATGTTTCCCATGGCTGGTCGAGGGCTGGTATTGCTGAGATCCGAACACGATGTGATTGCCAGCGCTATAGGCCAGTGCCTCGATTGACCGCGCCGACTGCGCGGCCTCCGCAGAGGTGTGCACCCGCACATCGCTGAGGTCACGCCCAAAACGAGGCTCGAAGAAAGAACGCGTTGCAGAATCCAGTGGTTGGCCCGGAGAGCGGACAACCTCGTGCACGGTAGACGAAACCTCTTTTACATCAGGTGTGCTCTCGGCTTTGCGAGCGATCGCCACCTGTTGTTTCTGTTTGCACTCCTCGCACATCTCTTCGCCCTCGGAGCAGGAGCATGGGGATGAAATAGGAGCGCCGCCGTGGGATCGCATAACGCGGTCGGCAACCTGATCGGCTTCGCGCTCCTCAGGATCGTAGGGCTGGCTGATGGCCAACTTGGGCTGGATTCCGGTCCGGCGCAGAAGCTGCTGCACGGCCTGATTACCAGCTTGCCGCTGGAGAGCAAAAACAGGATGAAACGCTTCGCGCGCGGAGAAATGACGGCGGCGGTCAGGGAGGGCGGCGGTAGCAGATTGCTGGTCGAGGCCGATCTGATAGTCGAGGACTGCCATCGGTTCCTCCTGTTACGCGCAACCGCCCGCGCAACATCGCATGTATCAATCATACGGTATCGCACTGTTGGATTCGCTGCAAACTCTAGCGAGATCGAGGTGTGGAAAATCTTAGGGGAGTGTAGGGCCAGGTCCAGAAGGCGCGCCAGGGAGCTGGACTGGCGGAGTCGCGTTCACGGAGGCTACTGCCGCCGCAAATTTGGCGTAGGAGTCTGCATTATGCAGGGGGTCGCTGCCCGGGTAACCGGGCTTCCAGTCGTAGATTTCTGTGCTTGCCGGGAGTGAGCCGATGCCGGACGAGTGCGCTATCTCATGCAGCACGGTACTTGGCAGGCGGATGAACGGAGGGCTGGTTTCAATGCACAACTGCACGGTAGGGAGGGACGGTGAAGTCCTTCCGGTTGTCCCGGGATCGGTGCAACCAGCGCCAGACCCGCGCGGGTTGCAGATCCATCCGTGGCGCTCGAAAGCAAGTTCACTGAGGATCAAGCGATAATTGGCGGCAATTCGGATTCGGTTTCCAGGACCGCCAGGGCCGAAGTGTGCGATTAACTGCGGGTTCAGGTTCAGCTGCGAATTGAGCAGGCCGATGGCATGCGCAACCAGCTGTCTTGATGTAGTCAACTGGTTGTTGATTTCGGCGGTCACGGCGGGTGAGCAAGGAGTGCCGCCGGTCACCGGGGCTGCCGCGGGCGTCGCCCGACCTGGACCAACGAGAAATGTAACCGTGCGGCGTGGAACGGCCTGCGGGTCCGAGGCTCCTGGGGCCTTCCGCGGATCGATGTAAGTGGCATCCACGCGGTCGCCGGTGATGGTTTGGCTGACACGGTACGGAGTGTTGGTTTCAAGCCCGCGCAAGATTTCCGCCAGCGTTACTCCCGTGGCCTGCTGCAGCGAGTTCTCAACATCTACCTCGAGTATGGGATCTGCAGCGACTGCCGGGACCCGCTGTTTGATCAGGTCTAAAGCCTGTCTCCGCAGAACAGGGTTGGTAAAAGGCAGCACGGCGGCTAATAGATCGTCGAGGTTCGTGGCGGGCGACGTAGCTCCGCCAGTTGCGCCGGGAAACGTGGCAGTAGTTCTGTCGTTTGTGGATACAGCCCGTACGAAGGCGTCAGAAACCAACTCGTCCGCGGTCCAGGTGAATTGGCCGATATCGGCGCTGTTGATTGTGATCGTGACCCCGCCACCAGGTGCCGGGGGATCGATGGCGAAGCCCCGTACGGCGGCCCCTCCCAGCGTAGTGGTTCCAGAGCGCAGCGTGTAACTACGGCCGGCGGAAATCGCTCGCTGCACGTAGTCACCCACGGTTGGCGAAGGGCGCGCGCCGGGGACGGCTGCCCCTAACGCCAATGTGCCGTTAGGGGCGGTCGCCTGCTTGCCGGTTAACCGCGATAGTGCGCCAAGAAACAGGGCCGCGCCCGGGTCGTTAGGATTAACGTTGACGCTGCGATGTATTCGTCCCGCAACCGAGGCGACGCTGCGCCCGGCAACCGAGTGACCGTCGGAAACGCGATCGACCCCACGATCCGCCGCGACTCCCCGCCTACTGCCGGAATACGAAATGCGCTCCGGCTCTTGGACAAGTAGGTCTTGCTGAACCACATGCGCTAGCTCGTGCGCCAGCAGATGTTTCCCGTGGCTGGTCGAGGGCTGGTACTGCTGAGATCCGAACACGATGTGATTGCCAGCGGTATAGGCGAGCGCCTCGATTGACCGCGCCGACTGCGCGGCCTCCGCAGAGGTGTGCACCCGCACATCGCTGAGGTCACGCCCGAAACGTGGCTCGAAGAAGGCCCGCGCTTCGGCATCCAGAGACTGGCCACCATCGCGGCTCAGCATGGAAAGTGCGGCATCTGCCCGGCCACCGAGCTCGGCAATTGGAGAACGGCTGCCGTCAGCGCTGCGCTCAACTGGAGGTTGGGCTTGCGAAGATCCAGGCTGAGGCGGTTTCGCCTGGCTCGACTGAACGGGAGCAGGTTGCGGCGGCGGAGTCTGAGAAGACGTCTGGGGCGCGTGAGGGATGGGATCGCCGGGGAGATCTACTCTGCGACCCTTATAAAGGTAGAAGTAGCCTTTGTCGTCCCTCTCAGCCGGGACCAGCACACCCCGGCCTGTGACTGGGGTGTTTGGGCCGACTACCTGGTATTGCAGTGGAGCGTTGTCCGGGTCCGGAACCTCGAGGTAACCAACTTCAACTCGCGCCGCAGGAAGTGGGCAATCTTTCACTGGAATCATGTCGTTATAGGTCGCCCGCGCCAGACCCGCGCGATCGTTATTGATCAGGCTGACCGTCAGCTGGCCTGGTCCGACTGGGGTGTAGGAACTGAGAAGCGGGGAGAATGCGGTCTGAAGAGGATGGCCCGGCGACACATAGGTGGCATCGCCCTGGCCCTGCAATACAATCCTGTCGCCTCCGCCGGTTGACGGTGTGAATTTGACAGAGGCGGTAACGGAGGACACGACATCGCCGGGCTTCAGCCCAGGGCGAGGAATCTGAAGACCATCGGTGTGGAACTGTACGCGAAGAGGCAAAGGACGACGCGAACACGGCTGCGGGCAGAGGCTGCTGAACAGTCCTGGCCTCCGTGGCTGATTTAGCGCTCCGGGACCTCCGAAGCCGTTAGACGAGGCTTCGCAGTAAGGCGGTTCGACCTGCTGTATGCCCGAGCTGACTGCGTTGCCGCTCCAGGGCGGCAGGGGCGCACCTGACTGCGGATTGGTCTGCTGGTTCGTCTGTGGAGCGGGCTGGGGATTTATGGGTTGCCGCTGCAACAAATTCGACGCGCTGCGCGAGATCACTGCCTGCTGTTTCTGCTGGCATTCCTCGCACATTTCTTCGCCCTCGGAGCAGGAGCACGGCGAAGAGACGGGCGGGCCGGCGTGCATGCGCATGATCCGGTCGGCGACCCGATCGGCTTCGCGTTCCTCAGGATCATCGGGCTGGCTGATGGCCAGCTTGGGCTGGATTCCGTGTCGGCGCAGAAGTTGCTGCACGGCCTGATTGCCGGCTTGCTGCTGCAAAGCGAGGAGGGGATGGTCCGGCAGGCTGCCCGATTCCATGTCGGACATGCGAACCCTTGATCGTCCTTGCTGCTTCTCCTTCGCGGGTTGCAGTGCGTTTTCCATCTCCGTTTACCAACTAACTCCTTCCGAATTCATGATACCCGCGAAAATCGGGGTGCGAGGGTAATCTTTTCCATCGGGCAGCCCCCCGGCCGGAAGCGACGCGTTTGCCCTCTGTCTCTCGACGAATGGCTTCACGCTCGTCTAATCCCATTCTTACCATAGCCCTATTAGAGAAGCAGAAAATGAAATCGCGCGAAAACGGGTCGAGCTTACAAAAAAGACAGTCCTGAGTTTGCGCCTAATACGGCACACCGAGAAGGTCACTTCGGGGGCGACGGTGGATTGAACAGCGTCAGCGAACCCTTGCTAGCTGACGCTCCAGGAGACAACTCCGCGCCCTTCCCACTCGCAATAGGTACCATCGCAGGGAGGAGATACGCTTTATTGGTCTTGAGGTTCAGCCGAAGAGTTTCTCCCACGGACACGGAGCCAACCCCGCCGCCGGGATCCTGGTACAGTTCTGCGTCCCCCCCGAAGTC
>JASIEN010000472.1 GCA_030045935.1 Candidatus Sulfotelmatobacter sp. | reverse complement strand
CTTCGCTATTGCCCGGATGGTCGGCGGAAAAGTCCTGCAAGATCATCAAAGTCTGAAAGATGCCTGGCTGATTCCATTCCGTGACTTGCTGGCGGTGCTTGTGTGGTTCACGAGCTTCTTTGGCCACACCGTGACTTGGCGGGGAATGCACTACCTGCTGCGCGATGGACGCCTTAACCGGATCCCGCCGTCTGGGCGGCAATAGCAGAATTCGATTTCGTGTTCTTCAGCAGAGGTGCTGCCGTCCGATTACGATCGAGAACCATCCTGATTTTTCCCGCCAGTTGTTTCAAAGTGAACGGCTTTTGAAGAAAATTATGCTCGCCATCTGCTACATTGTGGTCTGAAATCGTCTCTCCCGCATAGCCGGACACGAACAACAATTTGGTCTCTGGCCGCAGCGTTTCCAATTCCTTCGCCAGTTCACCGCCGCTCATGTGCGGCATAACCACATCGCTCACCGCCAGATGAATGTCCGAATCATGCTTCTTGCTAATCGCCAACGCGTCCGCGCCATCGCGTGCTTCCAGAACCGTGTATCCCCGCAGCCTCAGGAATTCGGCAGCTGCCCGTCGCAGCGGTTCTTCATCCTCCACCAGCAATACCGTCTCCGTTCCCACATGCGCATCTTCCGCCGGCTCTTCGTGCTCCTCTAAATTCACCACTCTCTCCATCACGCATGGCAGGTAAATTTTGAAAGTAGTTCCCAGATTTTGCTCGCTATAAACCCAAATGAACCCCTGGTTTTGTTTCACGATCCCGTACACCGTCGCCAGGCCAAGCCCGGTCCCCTTCCCCGCAGGCTTTGTCGTATAGAAGGGCTCGAAAATGTGATCGAGTTCGTTGCCTGGAATTCCCGCTCCCGTATCGCTTACGCTCAGCACCGCATACCGCCCCATGGGGATGATCGCCCGTTTTTTCTCAACATACGCCTCGTCGAGATACACATCTGCGGTCTCAATCGTGAGGCGCCCTCCCTGGGGCATCGCATCCCGCGAATTGGCCGCCAGATTCATCAGGATTTGTTCCACCTGCACCGGGTCCAGCCGCACCCGTCCCAATCCGTTCCCGCCCTGGAATTTGACTTCAATATCTTCCCCGATCAGCCGGTGCAGCGTTTTCATAATCCCCTCGACCACTGGATTGAGTTCGGCTACCCGTAATGCCTGAGGCTGGCGACGGCTGAAAGCCAGCAATTGGCGCGTAAGCTCCGTGGCTCTGCGTGCTGCGGAAAGAATCTCCAGAATCCGCTTGTGCGTCGCCGTTCCCGGGGTCACCGTATCCAGAGCCAGCTCGGAGTAGCTGGTAATGATGGTCAGCAGATTATTGAAATCGTGGGCTACACCACCGGCCAGCCGTCCCACAGCATCCATCTTCTGCGACTGCACCAGTTGCGCCTCAATCCTCAGGCGCTCGGTCAGGTCGCGGCAGTTGCAGACAAAATGGGTAACCAGTCCTTCGGGGTCCCATATAGGACTTACGCTCTCATCTGCGTAATAAATCTGACCGTTCTTCTTCCGGTTTACCTGCAAGCCTCGCCCCACGTCGCCGCGAATCGTCTCCCATAACTCCCGGTACAGCATGGGAACGGATTGTTCCGCCTTCAGAATCAGTTGGTGTTTCCCCACCACGTCCTGCTGTGAATAGCCTGTCAGTTTCTCGAAAGCATGATTCACATACTGTATGACGCCATCGCTGTCGGTCACGAACACGGCATCCGACGCATGCTCCACCGCACAGGAAAGCGTGCGCAGGTTGTTCTCCGCCACCTGCTGCTTCTGCTGCATCGCATGCAGGCTAACGGCGCAGCGCACCGTGCGCATCAGGTTGGCGCCGTTCAAATCCGTCCTGGCCACGCAATCCCATGCGCCTGCCTGGATGATGGCGGCCACATCTTTTTCGTCGGCCTGCTCGGTCAGCAATATAAATGGAATCGCTCCCCGCGCATGCAGTAGTTCGGAAAGCAGCTTGACGGCGGCTGTATCGGCGGTGTCGTGCTCAAACAGTACCAGCCCATAGTCCACACTTTCCAGCATCACCTTTGCTTCTTCGAGCGATGTGGCATGGTCGAGTTTTGCCAGCAGCGTGCTCCGATGGCGCTCCAGGATTTCACGAATCAGGAAGAAATCCTCTTCCTGGTTCCCGACCAGCAGGACTCGCAACACAGACGGAGCGGCTTGAGGGGAGGTTGACAGGGGGAATCCTTGCCTACCCCTTAAACATCGGAAAGTTTCGCTGCCTCTCGCTTTACCAGGGACAGCCCATACGCGAACCGCAAATGGCGAAAGTTCCAAACTGGGCGAGGTTCAGCTTCGGAACGGGGACACATTCCTAACGCAATTATTTGTAACATTTGACACTTTCCTCGATCCGAGCGGTTAACCAAGACAGAATTCCCCCGTCTAATACGGCAGATCGGGGCAGGCCCGCTTCGAAGATTGAGGTAGGGGGCGCTGCCAATTGCCGGGAACGATTGTCGGCTTCTATTCGTATCAGATGCTGAGAGGGTGTCGCTGGGGCGAGGTTCTGGGAGGGCGTTATGGAAGTCCAGCACGGCGCAAGCGTTAAACCGATCAATACCAGCAACGGACACGTGGAAGAAGTGGTTCGTCAGGCTCACGAAGAACTGCGCCAGCTCCTGCAGCAGCGCGCCGAAGTCATGCGCCGTATTGGCACCATTAAGCAGACCATCGCCGGCCTGGCCAATCTTTTCGGTGAATCTGTG
>JASIEN010000471.1 GCA_030045935.1 Candidatus Sulfotelmatobacter sp. | reverse complement strand
CAGGAAGATTCGATGTACTTCGCAGGAAGAATCGGCTGCTCCCATGCCAGCGTGCTGTTGTGCGCCTCGGATACGGTGGTCGCCGCGCCCTGGCCACGGTGACACATGGTGCACCCGAACTGATCGACTTTGTGCGGAATAGGGGGGTGCGGACGGAACGGCTGGCTGGAAGCGTCGTGAAGCGTGGCCTCTTTCATGCCAACATGGCAACTGGTGCAGCGATCGACGACTCCAAGTTCAGGCAGCCAAATCTGCTGAATGCCGCCCTCGAAGTGGCGCTGCAGCGTGTTGGCATCGCTGCGGTTGCGAATCATCCTAAGATAGCCGTGCTGATAATGACGCCACTCGCTGAAATAGTTTTTCGCTGGTGCGATGGCAATCGAACACAAAAAAACTACGCTGACCACGCCGAACGCGCGAACACTATCGCCAAATAATTTTTGCCACAGCGACGTCCTCTGTTTCATATGCGCCGCATCCTCAATATGGCTTCCACGGCCAGACCCATGACCAGCCCGGCCCACGGAAGAATGTGCCCGTGGCTGTAACAACCATCAGCTCAAATAAGAACCATGTCATAACCCAGTAAGAGAGCGGCCTTGCCGCAAGATAGCGGCGGAAGGCCGAGGATGACTGCGCCGAACTCTGCGACGCCAGCAGCATCAGCCCGGCCACGATCAAAGTTGGAACGAGAGCCACGATAACGTGAAACCAGCCGAGAAAAATTACAAGCGGCGCCGTTACTGCATAGAAGACTCGCAGGCGTCTGAGCCGGTCCTTGGTAAAAAGACCTTCCGCTTCGATGTTGACCTTAAAATAAGGAATGACAATCAGCGCCATCACGACCAGCCCCGGCGCCAGCACGCCCGCAACTACAGGCGGAAAGTAGTGCAGCATTTCCTGCAGCCCCAGAAAATACCAGGGCGCTTTGGCAGGATTCGGTGTGTGCGAAGGATCGGCGAGCCCTTCGAGCGGGGCGTTGAAAAGTAGCGATATCCAGACCAGCGCAATCGCAAGAAGCTGGATGGCGACCGCAGCGCGAAACAGCACTTCGGGAAAGCTTTGTGTCTGATCCTCGGTCTCGGCCTTCACTTGCGCAGATGTTCGGCGCGTGATGAAGACGATGCGCCGCGGAGACTTTTTTGCGTTCGAATCTATGGCGGCAACGAAATCCTTGGCTTCAGCCATTTATCGTGGCCTCCTTCTTTTTCGCGCGAGAGCGGGAACGGACTGCGGCAGGTTCACTGGAGTGGGCATAGAGACCGCCATCCTTGCGAATGCGCCAGAAGTGGATCGCGACGAAGAAGATCGCGGCCAGCGGAAGAATCATGCAGTGCAGCACGTAGAATCGCAGCAAAGCGTTCGCGTTGACGGAACTTCCGCCCAGCAGTAGGAAGTGAATCTTGTCGCCGATCAACGGGACAGCCGAGGCAATGTTCGACCCCACGGTAATCGCCCAGTAAGCCAGCTGATCCCACGGAAGCAGATAGCCGGTGTAGCTGAGCAATAGCGTGATCAATAAGAGAATTACGCCGATGACCCAGTTGAACTCGCGCGGCGTGCGATACGCCCCGCGATAGAATACCTTGAACATGTGCGCGAATACGAGAAAGACCATGGCATGCGCAGACCAGCGGTGAAGATTGCGCAGGAATAATCCGGAAGAAACGACGAACTGCAAGTCTTTCGTATCGTGATAGGCCTGAGGCACCGAGGGATGGTAATAGAGCATCAGAGGGATGCCGGTCGCGACCAGAATGAAAAACGTGCCCAGAGTGAGCGTGCCCAAATACCAAGTCGCGCTGAAGCTGAGCATTCGCGTGCGCACTTTGGTCGAGAACAAATGCAGAAAAACGTTTTGCTGAATGGCAAGGGCACGTCTCAGCGTGCTGGAGCCGGTGCCGCTGCGGAAGATCGAGCGCCAGACGCGCGTTTCGCGCAAATCATCGAAGTATTGGTCTGCCGTTTTCGCCATATCAGATCCTCACGAAAGAGTCGCGCGCCAAAGGCGGAACGTCGGTTGAGCGATCGACGAGAAGGTCGCCGTCATCATTCAGCCAAATCCGTTTCCAAGGCAGCGGACGAGGGGCGGGTCCTTCGATCTTGTCGCCTGGCTTGTGCGCACCATCCGCATGGACGAAGAATTTGCTGCCGTGGCACGGGCACGCAATAATTCCCAGCTCCTGCTTCCATGCGGTAAGGCAGCCGAGATGCGTGCACACCGCGCTTAGCGAGAAGAAACCTTCCTCCGAGTGAATGATGTAAATCCCGGCGCCCACATCCAGCGTGACCGAATCCAGCGGATAGCGATCTGGCTTGCCCTGATTCACGATTGGCGAGGGCTCATACAGAACGTTGGGCTGAAGGTACTGAAAGGCAAAAGCCGCCGTGCCAACCGCGGCAATGCTCAGCGAGCCCAGCCCGAGCCTGGCGAAAAACCGGCGCCGATTCAGGTCCCTTGCTGTCTCAGAGCTGTTTTCTTCATGCTCATTTGCCATAGCTCTCCTTACTTCCCCAGTCCCGCGCCAATGGCGGCGATTGAAATCAACCCTGTCGGCTCCGCCGGAAGCAGGTTGTAGGACTCCATGGTGATCGTCCCTACTGGGCAGCGCATCGCACAGAGGCCGCAACGGATGCACCGGGTTTCGTCTTTCAGCATCGCGGCTCCGGTGACGACTCCGAGTTCGTCCGCAGCTACCTCCTCGAATTCCACACCGAAGCATTCCTGGTTATCGCGAATTTGCCGCACTGTCTCAGGTTCGAACACAATGCGATCGAGGGAAACCAGTTCCAGGCATTTCTCGGGGCAAACATCGACGCACCCGCCACACAGGATGCACATGCTGCCATCTTCCGGCGTGCCTTCGAAAATCGTATTCGTCCAGCAGTGGAGACAGCGCCGCGCTTCCGCTATGGCGCTCTGCGTGTCGTAGCCGATCTCAACTTCGGTCACGCCGGTGCGGCGCTCCAGCGGAAGCATCGGTACCGGTTGTCGGTTGATGTCGAGATAGTCCAGCGGCATGGAGTGCCGCCTGAGTACTTCTATCTCGATGACAGGATCAGGATGCTTGCCGCCGCGAAGATATTCATCGATGCCCACAGCAGCGCGCTTTCCATCGCCAACGCTATCGATAATGAGGCGCGGCCCGAAAACACAGTCACCTCCGGCAAAAATGCCAGGAGCGGACGTCATGAGGGTCTGTGGATTGACAGCGATCAATCCTCGTGGCGAGAGTTCGACCTTCTCTTCGGGCTTAAGGAAGTCGAGGCTTGGAGCTTGTCCGATCGCCATGATGATCGTGTCGCACTCGATCTGGCTCTCGCTGTTTTCATAAAAGGCAGGATTAAACCGCTTGTTCTCGTCGAAAACCCACTTAGTCTTTAAGGCTTCGAGAGCGATAACCTTGCCGTCTTTGCCGAGAATTCGCTTCGGTCCAAAGCCGGGATGAATAATGATGCCTTCCTCTTCTGCTTCTTCAATCTCTTCGAGCGCCGCCGGCATTTCATTACGCCGCTCAAGGCAAACGAGGTTGACCTCGCGCGCCCCCATGCGTAAGGCAGAGAGCGAGATGTCAACCATCTCTTTGGTGGCGACGGCTGAGACATTCTCCGCCGAAGGTTCAACCTCTTGGACACCGGCTGCATGCTGCCTCACTACTTCGCGTGCGGCCGATCGGGCGACATCCATCGCGACATTGCCGCCCCCGATAACGATGACTTTCTTGCCGATGGTGAATTTGTAACCAAGATTTACGTTAAGCAGGAAGTCGATGCCCTTGTGAACTCCGTCGAGATCGACTCCTGGAATG
>JASIEN010000470.1 GCA_030045935.1 Candidatus Sulfotelmatobacter sp. | reverse complement strand
TGCCGACACAGCAAACCGTCGTTGCAGAGCGATTCTTCGACGAAGGCGGCGGCATGCAGCTTGTGATTCATGCTCCCTTTGGCGGGCGCATCAACAAGGCCTGGGGACTGGCTCTGCGCAAGCGCTTCTGTGTTGGGTTCAACTTCGAATTGCAGGCTGCGGCGACCGACAACGGGTTGAATATTGCCCTCTCCGAGCAACATAGTTTTCCGCTTGCGGATGTCTTCAATTTCTTACAGGCTGCAACGGTGCAGCCGATTCTGGAGCAGGCGGCGCTGGATTCTCCGATTTTTGGCACACGCTGGCGCTGGGACGCGAATCGGGCGCTGGCGTTGTTGCGATTTCAGGGCGGCAAGAAAGTTCCCCCGCAGATTCAGCGCATGCGATCGGAAGATTTGCTGGCTTCGGTTTTCCCCGATGCCGCGGCATGCTTTGAGAATATCGACGGCGATCGCAAGATACCCGATCATCCCCTAGTCGCCGAAGTAATGAAAGATGTGCTTACGGAAGCGATGGATGTGGAAGGTTTGAAATCGGTGCTCGCTGCCATTGCGGATGGAACCATTCGCTCGGTTGCAGTTGATACGCCCGTGCCATCGCAGTTTTCGCACGAGATTCTGAACGCGAATCCGTACGCTTATCTGGATGACGCACCTTTAGAAGAGCGGCGCGCGCGAGCGGTGCAAATGCGGCGAACGCTGCCCGAATCAGTGCTTGAAGAGGTGGGCGGGCTTGATCCAGCAGCCATCGAGCAGGTCCAGACCGAAGCTTGGCCTGATGTACGCGATGCGGATGAATTGCACGATGTGCTTCACACGTTGGTGGCGCTGCCCGAGGAGCACTCAGCTTTCGGCAATCAGCATCCAGTCGACGGGGATTTGTGGCATAACTATTTTAGAGCGCTGGTGAACCAGGGCCGTGCGGCAATTGCTTGTGTAGGGGAGCGGAGGTTTTGGGTCGCAGCCGAGAGAGCCAAAACCTTTCTTAGTTTGTTTCCCGGTGCGCGGTTTGAGACGCAGTTGGCTGAAGTGGAGGCATCAGCTCCATCACGGGATGATGCTCTCCTAACCCTCGTAACAGGATGGATGGCGCATTCCGGCCCTGTGACAGCGGCCGAGCTGAGCGGAACATTAGACATTCCTGCTTCTGAGAGTTTCAACGTCCTGCTTCGCATGGAAGCGAGTGGCGCGATTCTGCGTGGGAAGTTCAGGAGCGGTGGTTCGCGGGCAGAACGTACCACTTCGGTAGGCTCAGGGCAGGCTCTGAGCTTGTCGAAGGGAGTTCCCGCACCAATCGGGATTGCGACGCCACACGAAGTACCAGATCATGAGATCGAATGGTGCGAGCGTCGGTTGCTGGCGCGGATTCATCGGCTGACGGTTGCGACCCTGCGCAAGGAGATTGAGCCGGCGACGGCGGCGCAGTTCATGCAGTGGCTGCTGCGCTGGCAGCATCTGGCTCCGGGCACGCAAGTGACGGGCGAGCGCGGGACACTGGAAGTTTTGCGGCAACTGCAGGGCTTTGAAATTCCGGCCAACGCGTGGGAGCGCCAGGTCTTGGCTCGCCGCGTCAGCGACTACGATCCTAAGTATCTCGATCAACTTTGCCTGATGGGCACGGTGGGCTGGGGAAGGTTATCGCCACATCCGGCGACGCTGGAGTACTCCGCTACGGGCGGTTCTGGAAGCGATGGCACACGCCGGCAACGGAGAGTAATCCCCACCAGCGTTGCGCCGATCACTTTCTTTGTGCGCGAAGATGCCGATTGGATGACGCCGCGTCAACCGGAAGTGGCGGAGAACACCGGATTAAGCCACGGCGGCCGAAACGTACTTGAGTTTCTGCGCCAGCGTGGCGCTTCGTTCTTCACAGATATCGTTCGCGGCACCGGCAAGCTGAAGGCCGAGATTGAAACGGCGCTGTGGGAATTGGTCGCTGCGGGGCTGGTCACGGCTGATGGTTTTGACAATCTGCGCTCGTTGATCGATCCCAAACGCCGCGCGGGTCAAGGCAGTGGACGAACGACGCGCCCGCGGCACACGGCCGGACGCTGGGCCTTACTGCACAATGACGATGTTGTCGAACGGCCGAGAATGGTCGAGGCGGCATGCTGGATGCTGCTGCGGCGCTATGGAATTGTCATACGCGATGTGCTGGCGCGCGAGGCCAATCTGCCGCCCTGGCGTGAACTGCTTATGACATTCCGGCGGCTGGAAGATCGAGGTGAAATTCGCGGCGGCCGATTCGTCGACGGATTTCTTGGTGAACAATTTGCCCTTCCGGTCGCGGTCGAATCCATTCGCGCCCTGCGGAAGTCAGAATCGACGCAGGCGACAATCAGTTTATCGGCGGCCGACCCGCTCAATCTGGTCGGAATTCTGGTTCCGGGAGAACGGGTGCCGGCGATTTCGGGTAATACAGTCACCCTGAGAGATGGCGTAGCTCTCGCTGTGCCCACAACTCCTGCCGTCTCAAACCAGGCTGCCGCAGGCTAACGCAGACTGAAGAATCGACGACCCGACAAAGGGAGGCGTTAGGGATTTGGCGTGTAAAAATCAGGGACCCGATGAGGGGGCCCCTCGAGTCCCTGATTGCGCAAACTCGGCAGAACTATTCCAAAAGCGCTTCCCCCATCGCTTTTCGCCGAGCGCGAGCGCACTGGAGAGCGTGCAAGTAGATTGCCACCGCAATCCGGATCTTCGCCGTGCCCCAAGTCTTTGCATCTGAAGACTTTATCAACGAGGCGATTTTGTCTGGGGTTTCACTGCCGGCCCGATTCGCTATCCGAACAGATAGCGTTCCTATCCGTTCGGATATTGGAAAAATTTAGATCGGCAATGAAAAGCGGGGTCAAGTTGTGATAA
>JASIEN010000469.1 GCA_030045935.1 Candidatus Sulfotelmatobacter sp. | reverse complement strand
AGGTGATTTATTGCTGCTGGTGCGATGAAGAGGGCAAGGTCATCGACGATGGCACGATTTCGCGCCTCGAAGAAAACGTATATCGCTGGACGGCTGCCGACCCGAGCCTGCGTTGGTTTCGGCAGAACGGCCTGAACATGGATGTGCAGATTGAAGACATTTCGGAGAAGACTGCGGCGCTGGCGCTGCAGGGGCCGACTTCGGCCAAGCTGCTGAAAGCTGTGGCTGAGGCCGACATTGCGAATCTGAAATATTTTCGCGTGATGCACGGCAAGATTGCGGGCGTGCCAGTCGACATTTCGCGCACGGGATACACGGGTGATCTGGGATATGAAATCTGGATTCCGGCAAACGATGCTTTGAGAGTCTGGGATATGCTCATGGAAAAAGGCAAGCAATTCGATCTTCACGCCGCCGGAATGCTGGCGCTGGATGTGGCGCGCACTGAAGCCGGACTGTTGCTGATCGAGGTTGACTACATCAGTTCGAAAAAGGCGCTCATTCCGTCACAAAAGTACTCTCCATACGAGCTCGGCTTCGCGAAGATGGTGCACCTCGAAAAAGAGAACTTTATTGGCAAGCGAGCGTTGGAGGCTGATGCGAAGAACGGCGTGCCGCGGCAGTTTGTTGGACTGGAAGTGGATTGGGCTGACGTGGAAGCCCTTTACGACAAGTATGGCCTGACTCCCGCCGCTCCGGCGCAGGCTTCGCGTGTATCCGTGCCGGTGTATTCCGGAGAGAAACAGGTGGGTCGAGCTACAACTACAAGCTGGTCGCCGGTTCTGAAGAAAATGATCGCATTGGCGAGCGTGGAAACTGAGTATTCGAAGCTCGGCACGCAGTTACAGATGGAGATTACAATCGAATCGATCCGGTTGAAAACGACCGTAAAGGTGACGGCGATGCCGTTTTTCAATCCCGCAAGGAAGACGGCAAGCCCAGTGTAAGATGGTTCACCACGCAGCTACGGAACTGTGGTGCGATACTCCCGCACCGCTGGATAGTCGAGGGCGGCTGTCCCCACGTCACGGGCGGTTGTTCAGATTTATCACGCTGCAGATTTCGCTCGGTGCTTGCCTGCCAGGTACAGCCACACTCCAACCAGGAGCAGCGCTCCGCATCCTCCTACGACCTTGAGCAGGGCCAGCGGCTTATTCGGTTCATCTGGCTGGGGAATCAACGAAAGAGCGATAGTTAACGTGGTGGTCGAAAAACCCAGTGCGGCGACGAGAATCGCCATCAGTCTTCCCCCTGGTATGCGGATGACTTCCGGGCCGGCCGGTTCCCGCTGCAGCTTGATCATAGCCGCGAAGAGGTACAAGTAGGGAATGAAGTAGGTGATCACGCCCATGCTGACGAGCACATCGTATGCGCCTCTGACGCTGGTACCAGCCTGGCCCAGAAAGATGAAAATTATGCCGAGGACCAATTGGGTGAGCAGCGCGACCCAGGGGGTTTTCCAGCGCGGATGAAGCTTGCCGAAAGCTGGCGGCAGAAAGCGGTCAATTCCGGCGACAAAGGGCAAACGCGCAACTGCAGCGAGATACGCGCCGGCTGCGCCGATGTTGCTGAGTGCGATCAGAAATGCCGCCAGCGGCAGAACTCCGGGAAAGCCCACGCGTGAGGCGGTTTTCGAAATGGCCTGCACCAGGCCTTGCAGGCTGTTCACTTCGGTTGAAGGCAGCGCCAGCAACACGGCAGCCGTTCCCACGATATAGCACAGTGCTACGGTGACGCCGGCAAGTAGCAGGGCGAGCGGAATCGAGCGCCGCGGGTTTTTGATTTCCTCTCCCATGAACGACGCAGTTTCGCAGCCCCCAAAAGCGAACGTGAGTACAGACCAGAAAATGATGTCGTTGAGGTGAGTGCTCGGCGTCATCGAGTGCACGGTAAAAGCTGTGGCCGAACCGTAGCGGTGCCAGGCAATAAATCCCATAACGATGACAATACCGACCGGGATCCACATTGCCAGTGCGCCGATATTGTTCAGCCACTTGCCCACGTCGAGCCCGACGACGTTTATCAGCGTGGCCACGCTCAGCGTGAGCAGGGAGAAAACGATATAGAAGGTGGCGTTGCCGGAAAGATGTTTCCATGCGCTCTCGCGCATGAAGAGAATATTGCTGGCGGCGAAGTACAACACGGCGGGGAAATATGGAAGGTTGCTGGTCCAGTAGGTCCAAGCGGACATGAATCCTGAGAAGTCCCCGAAAGCACGCTTGCTCCATACGTAAAGGCCGCCCTCGTTCGGGTAGCGCGAGGAGAGTTCGAGTACCGAAAGCGCAAGTGGGGTGTAAAAGCAGAACCAGGCGCCGATCCAAATAGCGATCGAACTTGGCCCGGCTGCGGCAGCGGTGGCGATCCAGCGCAGGCTGACACCGGTGACCACGTAGAACAGAAGGAGATCGCGGAAGCCGAGAACGCGCTTGGGGCGGTTGGGGTCTTCGGCTTCGGCGATCGACACGCCGGTAGAGATGAGGGCACGTCCGGTTCGAAGATCGTTAGAGTCTGACAATCGGATTTGTTGGGTTGCAAGGCAACGTCTTTGGAAAAAACATTGAAACACAGAGGGCACAGAGGAGCACAGGGGAAAGCGAGAAAACTCTGGAGATTCGACAATAGGCTTACGCTGTTCAGCGGGGAAAGTAATTGTTCAACATGGGGACGACGGCTGAGGTGAAAGGCAGGATGCGCTGCTGCGCGGCATTGGGAGTTTCACCAGGGAACATTGGGGTGACGAAACGGACCAACGCGCCATCGCTACGGTTCATGGCGATGGCGTCTTTCACCAGATAGTATTTGGCCCAGTACTCGCTGGCCACGCCGCGGTCGTGCGCCCAAAACCAGTACAAAACCAGCTGACGTGAATTGCCTTTGGAGATGACGTAACGATTGGCGGGAAAGGGAGCATGGCCGGGTATCGAAAGAGTAATGCGTGTGTTTTCATCTGGGTTCCATCCTGAGCCTGGGAGACAATTCTGCGGCGAGTGGGGAGTTTCCCCTGTGCGTTGGCTGGGAAAATACGCCAGAAATATATCTACATAAGGCAATTTACCGTTTGGGTCCTCGTAGACCCGCTCCAAGAAGTCGCCGTGGCCCAGGACGGCAAGGGTGTCGGCGTCCTGAATAACCTCCGTGCTACTCCAATTTAAAAGTTCGGCAGGGAAGGATGACAACGGCAGGTGCGGTGGCACGATTTCGATACGGCTACGGGCCTGGAGCAGAATAGCGGCAACACCAATCAGCAAAGCCGCAAGAACAAAACGCAACAGACCGGGGCTCCTCAAGGAGTACTCCCTGCATCGGACCGAAAGATACGAATGACTTGATGCAGAAGATAAAGCATGAGAAGCGAAACCACAAAGATCAGCCATCCGGAGAATTTGTGGAAGAAACCCTCGGCGCGCTGCGGGTCCCAATACTGAACCATGAGTCCAGTCCCGACAATCCGCAAGCTATTCGCCGCCACAGCTATAGGTACGGACGACAGGGCCAATACTACCCGAACGGCGACGTCTCGCTCCATTAGGTAGCCATAAATTACTGCGAGAGTAACCAGGGAAATCAGGGAGCGGATACCACTGCATGCCTCAGCCACTTCCAGTGCCATAGCGGGCAAAATAATGACATTGCCTTCCCGCAAGACGGGAACGCCCATCCAGGGCAGAACTGTACTGACAACTTTTGAAGTCAACAACTGCAACGGGAACGTGAGTTGGTTGAAGATGATGGCGGGAATGGGAATCATTAACAGAAGGAAGGCCCAAGGAAAGAGCACGGCACGAAAAAAATTCCAGCCCAAGAAAAGGACAATCAAGCCGGCCAGCACGATCAGCATGGAAAGACGGGACAGAAAGAGCTCGGCGCCGAGCTGGCCGATAACTAGCACGCCCAGGCCGCCGGCAAGCAACAGCAGACCGCCCCAGGAAGGCCGCGGTGTAAGTGCCACAAGTCGTGGGCGCTCCTGCCATACGATAAAGGCGGCGAATAGGGGCACGAAGAAACCGTGGGAAAAGTTCGAATCAGTCCACCATTGGTGAAAAAGCCGGGCCAACGTCCCGTGATAGACCCACAACAGCAGGGCAGAAAGAATCAGGAGTTGCCACAAAGAGAGCGGCAGCCGATATGCGCGCGTGGGCGCGACTTTCGGCTCTAATTGAGCTATAGAATTCACGGCCAGTGTATCAGGCGAAGTATGCTCCAGCATATGCGAAGCGGGACGCGAAAGCGAGTTGTCAGTATGGCTCTTTCGGGCTAGAGAGCGGGCTAGAAAGGACTTTCAGGCTCGCCGGCCAAGATGGCGAGCATCGGGCCGACTTGAGTGAGAGAAAATTTGTTCCACAGAAATGGGAAAACTCTTTTCCTTTTATCCGAAAAGGTGTAGGCTGTGGGCAGTCATATTGCCCACCCCCAGCAACTTCAAGCCCATATGCTGATGAAAATAAGGCTCTAAACATCTGTGTGGTCTTAAGATGTATGGGATGAAATGGTACAAGTCGTGCTCTTTAAGTACTCGGTCACAGTCCCCAGTCGTTAAGTAGATCATTTGCGCGCAAGTAACAAGGCAGTGCTCGTTCGCAGGATCGGAACCCTTTTTTGTAGGAACTTTTTTTTCGGCTAAGTGGCTCCATAATGGTGACTCCACTCTGGTGAAAGGCTGTCAATGGAATTGAGATGCCGCCACGACGAAGGTGTCGTAGACCAGCATGGCAACAAATCGCGTGAGCTTGCTGGTATTGACTTTGTGGAAGGCACAAACCCGGCCATGCGAAGCGTGGAAGCTGTGATGCGGGAAGTGGCGCAGAGCGAAGTGCCTGTGCTCCTGCTTGCGGAGCGCGGGACCGGCAAGAAGGCGGTAGCTCACAGGATTCACGATCTATCACCCCGCGCAAACAAACCATTCTCCATGATTCGTTGTGCGAGCTTTGGATCCGGGCAGTTTATCGAACTGCGGCCATATCTCTCCGATGGGGGAACCGTTTATCTGGAGGAAGTAACAGAGTTGACCGCGCAAGGCCAGTCATTATTGCTGCGGGCGTTGACCGAGAAAAACTCGAGCGAGCGCGCGGAGCGAGACGGATTCCGGGTCATTTGTGGCAGCGCGCGAGACCCGGAAGTGGAAGTTAGGACAGGCAAGCTGCGTGAGGATTTGTACTATCGCATAAGCGGAGTGTGTCTGCACTTGCCGCCCCTGCGCCAACGCCGCGACGACATTATTCCACTTACCCAACATTTCCTGGGGAAATATGCGCGCGATTTCAACCGTCAGGCTCCCAAACTGAGTGAAGAGACCTGCCGGCTGTTTCACGAATACAGCTGGCCGGGCAACGTTACTGAATTGGAAAATGCGGTCAAAGCGATCGTGGCGTTAGGGGATGAAGGCGTGGCGATGCGCGGCCTGAGGTCGATGCTGTTACGGCCGGATGTGGATGGAAATGGCGGGCGTGTTTCGCTAAAAGAGGCAGCGCGGGCGGCCTCCCGCGAGGCGGAAAAAGAAATCATCCTGCGAGCGCTAACCCGCACGCGGTGGAACCGTCGCCGCGCGGCGCAGGACCTTCAGATCAGTTACAAAGCATTGCTATACAAGCTGAAACAGATGGGATGCTCGGAGTTTGGAGCCTCCTAGGAGAAGGAGAGTGCATGAAGTGGGGAATTAAGCTGTTGGGTCTGCTGCTGCTGGCATTGATGGCTGCCGGGGCATGGGCACAGGATGACTCAGCCAGCTATGACGAAGAAAGCTCGAAGCCGGCGAAGGCCCCGGAGATCCCACTTAAGCCGGTGGTTCCCTCCGACTATGTGATCGGACCGGACGATACGCTGCATATCTCAGTTTGGAAAGAGCCGGATATGAGTGCCACGCTTCCAGTCCGCCCTGACGGCAAGATTTCCATCCCGCTGCTCGATGACGTCCAAGCCGCGGGTTTGACTCCGGTACAGTTAGGAAATTCCATCCGTGACAAATTGAAAAAGTATGTTGCTGACCCGCGCGTAACGGTGGTCGTTACAGGCATGAACAGCCAGAGGATTTATGTTCTGGGAGAAGTGCAGCATAGCGGAGCCATGTCTTTGTTGCCCAATATGACCATGCTCCAGGCTCTGTCGAGCGCGGGTTTTACCCAATTTGCCAAAATTAAAGATATCTATTTGCTACGCATGCAGGATGGTCAGCAGGTGAAGGCGCGCTTTAATTACAAAGAAGCGGTCAAGGGTCGGGACGAACAGCAGAATTACGTGCTGAAGCCCGGGGACACAATCGTGGTCCCGTAGTAGCGATGATTCAGCAGAGAGTTGAGAGGCAGGATTCAGGCTACCGTGAGAAGAATCACTAGCAAAGCCCGGTTCATTCCAATGCTGGTACTAGGTCTGTGCGCCGTTGTTGCAGTGGCGCAGACCGGCAGCGGAGGGTCCTCCTCGCCGGCGCCGCTAGCGGCCTATGGACAGGAAAACCCAAGCTCCGCAGCCAGTGAGAACCCGCCGATTTCTGCGGTCGACCTGCCTGGCCTTGAGCCCCATGCTGCGCCCGAAAGTTTCCTGTTGGCGGGGCTGCATTTCAGTGAAACGGCAGATTCGAATGTGGCTAACCGGCTGAATGGGTCTTCGGTCGGATTGATTACACGCGGTTTGGGCAGCTTAACGTTGCAGCGACTTTGGAAGCGATACGATCTCGCCTTCGATTACCTCGGAGGGGTGGCTGACTACAACCGCCAAAACGTTGGAGTGGAACAGATACAGCAGTTGGATGTGGACAACCGAATCAACTGGAAGCGTGGGCAATTAGCGATCAGGGACTCATTCAGCTACCTCCCAGAAGGAAATTTCGGCGCGGGCGGCTACGGTGGAATGGGTTTAGGAGGCTTGGGCCTCGGCCTGCTAGGCGCGGGCGCGTTCGCTGGCCAGAGCAACGCCTTTTTTCAAGGAAACGAAATTTCGCTCGGTGTAACACCGCGCCTAACCAACCTGGGACTGGTGGATGTGGTTGAAAACTTGACGCCAAAATCCGCCATCACCGTCGCCGCCGGTTACGGGCTTGTACATTTCTTCGGCAATCTCCTCTCCGAGGCGGGTGAAAATATCTCCTTCATAGGCAGCCGCGAATACACGGGTGAAGTAGCCTACGACCGGGTGTTGAATGCGAAGAACCAGGTAGCGATCCTTTAC
>JASIEN010000468.1 GCA_030045935.1 Candidatus Sulfotelmatobacter sp. | reverse complement strand
CGGTATAGATGAAAACTTCGACCCAAGGTTGAACCCGGTAAGGGCCGCGTTTTCAAGTTTTACATTGCCGGCGGTCAACAATTTATTGACCGGTCCGGTGCTGTTGAAATCCAGGTTGAGCGTTCCTCCCTTCAATTTGGATCCCGGGGGAAGAGCGACGCCAACTGCGGGCAACATGGCTTCGAGATCATCCACGGGCATACCCTGGCCGGTAAGTTTCATGTTGATGCTTGTGACTTTGCCGTGGGCATCATAGGTTCCGTTGAGATTGGCGACAGCGTTGCCGAGTTTAACCTGGCCCTGACTCAGGCTTCCCGCTTCTGTCTGCAAATTGTATGTAGCTTCATATTGCACTTGGACTGGTCGGCCTGCGGGTGATCCCTTTTTCACCACCTGAAGTTTGTCGGCTTTGAGTGTGCCGCTGGTTTTTGCCTCATGGCCGTCGGAGGTGACGGTGCCATCAAAATCGGCGATGCCGGCAATGCCCGTCGCCGGATCGATAAAGCCGGATTTTGCAAGATTCATCTGCTTCACGGAAACTTTGGCTTGCAGCGGCGTGAGTTGAGCATTGCCCGCATTGATAGGGCCGGCATTGCCATCGAGCTGCAGCGTGCCTCCACCGGGAAGGTTGGCGCTCATTTGAAAGGGGAACGAGTTGCTCAAGGAGAAGCCGGTGACTTTGATATCGACTTTGTCGTAGACACGGGGCTTTTCTGAATTTCCGGCCTGGCTGACGGTAAGGCGGCCGTCGTCCACGTTTAACTTGCCGATGGAGAGATTGGGATTTGCAGATGCGGGGCTGTTCGCGGCGGGCGCGGGTGCTTGCGTTGGCGCCGGTTTCGCTGGCGCGGAGGGAGCGGATTGTGGCGTGGGCTTTGGTTGCCCCGAAGGCGTGGCGCCGAGGCTGGAGAAGTTCCACTTCTCGCCATTTTCCGAGCGCACCAGGCTAATGTCAGGCTGGGTGAGCGTAATGTCGGTGATGTTGAGGGTTTTAGAGAAAATCAGCGGGATCATTTCTACGCCAACTTTGAGCGATTTTGCCGTTACAAAATCGCTCTTGCTGAACGCGGGGTCGTCAGCGATAGAGATGTTGTCGGCGGTCACACCTCCGGAGAAAAGAGACAGCGAAATGTTGCCGACTTTCACCTGGCGCCCAAGAGCGTCAGTTAGCTCGGATTCGATCTTCGGCCGGAACGTGTTGGCATCGATGAAAAAAGGTATGGCGATGATGACCAGGATCAGAATTCCGATCACGATAGCGGCTATCTTCAGGCCGCGGTTCATGGGAGCCTCCTGCACGGAGAATTTGCGGTTCGTTGCGAGGCGAAGGGGTAAGGTACAGCGAGAGTTTAGCACTTGGGCGTAATAGTTTGCCCTTATTGGGAATCCTCGAGAAGCTCGGGCGAGGGCACGCTGCCGCTTTCGACCTGTTTTTCGCGTTGGGCGCGTCGCTCGTTGTCGATGCGGACGGAAGTCTCGAGTTCCTTTTTGCCTTCCTCTCTGCGCCCGAGATGCATCAGGACCTGGCCACGAAGATAGTGAACGTCGGTGCGGTCGGGATCGAGCTTATTGGCCGAATTTATTGCCGCCAGAGCCTGCTGATATTTTTGCTGGCGCTGGTAAATCTTCGTCAGGCCGATATCGGAATTGATGAGGCGCGGGTCGTGGCGCAAGGCTTCGCGGTAATTTTTTTCCGCTTCCCCGTCCTGTTCGAGAAGCGAGTAGACATCGCCCAGTTCGTCATAGTTGAGGGCGAGATCGGGTTCGATGGCTGCATCTTTGAGGAACTCGTCACGGGCGTGCTCGTAATCCTGCTTCTTTAGATATGCGAGGCCGAGATTGAAATGAACGAAGGTAAGGTTCGGATTGGCCGCAGCGGCGGCTTGAAAATCGGCCAGGGCCTGATCGTATTGCTGTAAGTTAAGATGGGCTTTGCCCATGAACAGGTGAAACTCGGGAGAATTCTCGCCGGTTCTTACGAGCTGGGTTGTGGCGCGCTCGTCGAGATCTTTTTTTCCGGCACGATGGGCGGCAATTGAGAGAACGTAGAGATAGCTTGGTTGCGTGGATTCCTGCGGCCAGAGCGGCTCGAGCGTATCTGCCGCGTCAGACCATTTCTCCGTGAAGAAATAGCAAAGGCCAAGCAAATAACGGGGCTGCACCGCGGCCGGTTCATCGCGCACAACCGATTCAAAGGGAGGGATAGCTTTCAGGAATTCGCTTTGGCGGTAGTAGGCGAGCCCGATGTTAAGGCGAATCCCTGGAACCTGCGGCATGAGATGTTCGGCTTTGCCCAGATTTTCGAGGGCTTGGCTCCATTGTTTGCGTCGCATATACACGACGCCGAGATTGGCATAGGCCGCTCCGGATTGTGGGTCGATTACCAGCACTCGACGGAAATCGCGTTCGGCTTGGTCGAGGTGATTACTGTTTAACGCATTTTGGCCTGCCTGAAAAATTTGTGCGGGATCAGAAGCCGCTGCAGATTGGGCTGCTGGCACGGTTTTCGACGCTTCAGCCCCATTGGTGGCATGCTCCGCCTGGCCTGCCATCGTCGTTCCTAGAGCGACTAGGATAAGAGAAATCCAAATTGGAGATGGCGCGGCTGCTCTTGACACTGGTGTTTACTCTCTGCTGTAGTGTCGGCCAAGCCGCGCGGGGAATTCAAGCGCGCAGTCGGCGGCAGCATTCTGATGCAGAATGCGGGACGCGTTTCCATGGTCACTATTCGCGATGTAGCCAAGGAAAGCGGGTTCTCATCGACAACGGTGTCGATCGTTTTGAACGACGCACCGCTGGCGCGCTACATTCCTCCGGTTACAAAGAAGCGAATCGAACGCGCGGCGGAAAAGCTTGGTTATCGCCCTAACCAATTCGCGCGCTCGCTGCGCAGCAAGCGCAGCCACACGGTCGGTGTGATGGTCTTCGACATGACCGATCCTTACTGCACGCTGGTGTTGCGGGGGATCGAGAACACCTTGTACCAGGCATCGTATCTCCCGATCCTTACGGATGTGCACAATGAGCGCAGCCGATTCGAGCGTTATCTTGAGATGCTGCTCGACCGCCGCATCGAAGGTCTGATCGTGCTGGCCAACTGGCTTTTTCTCGACATCAACCTGCTCGCAGACCTGGAGAAAAGCAGCATTCCCACCGCGCTGATCGGGCACGAGCTCAAGGGCGACTCGATGAGCTCGGTAATTGTGGACAATGAGGTCGGCGGCTATGCTGCGCTTGAGCATCTCTATTCGCTCGGCCATCGCAAGATTGCCGTTATTCGTGGGCCGAAAACTTTGTGCGACAGTTCTCCCCGCTGGCGAGGCATTCGCAACTGTGCCAGGAAACACGGCCTGGAGCTCGATGACCGGCTGATGCTTGATTTGCCGGAGTCGCGCGATCCGCATTCCGGTTTTGCGGCCGGACAGAAGCTGACCGAGGATCTCATCAAACAAAGCCGGCAGTTCACAGCTTTGCTGGCATTTGACGATA
>JASIEN010000467.1 GCA_030045935.1 Candidatus Sulfotelmatobacter sp. | reverse complement strand
CGCTTCTTTGCATTCGCCTTTCGCGCCGCCTCTTCGCACTCCCGGATTACGCCCGATACGGACCGGGATATAATGGCGTCGTTCTCGGGGAAGCCGGGAAAAGATCCCAGTTGTTAGCGATTCGGAACACAGTGCAAACCCCACGGGCGTGATTCAGTTTTCACATATCCATGCTGCGCCTTCTTGAGGAGGACCGCTCCATGAAAAGCAGAAAATGTCAGGTTTCCTTGTTGGCTATTCTTGCAGTAGCGTTCGTTTGTCTTATCCTGTCCCCTTCTCTTTTTGGCGGAGAGCGCGTGCTTAGTGCTTTTTCTTGCAAAGACTGTTCGAGCCTCGTAAACCCGAGCGGGTTGATCTTCGAGACGGCAAAATCGCAACTGGATACATGAGCGGGGGAATCGCCACCGGAACCGTGAATCTCCCGGCAGGAACCTACACAATCACGATTCGGGCAGTCTATTCGGGGGACGACACCTTCAGATCCAGTTCGGCAAAAATAATGCAAAGCGATTCAGAACCATAGGATGGATGATCGAGGGGACGGGCGGGCGCGCAGGGCTTCAACTCTCACAAGCGCTGGCCGATAAGTGGGAGTCGGGACAATTGAATGAGGAATGTAATCTACGCAATCAACATTACCCTGGATGGCTGCTGCGACCACACCAAAATGGTTGGTGGTGACGAAATACTTGAACATTATACCCAGCTCCTGGGAGAGGTTGACCTGTTTGTCTATGGGCGTAAAACCTATCAATTGATGGTTCCTTATTGGCCCGAAGTCGCAAAAAACCCGTCGGAGTCAAAAGCATCGATCGAATTTGCCCGGGCGTTTGACTCCCACAATAAGATTGTTTTTTCACGATCATTGGACAGTGCTGAAGACAGAAATACGCGAATTGTTCGTGGCAACCTTCACGACGAAATACTTAAACTGAAGCAAGAAAGAGGCAAAAATATTTTGGTCGGCGGCGTGGATATTCCTTCACAACTTATCGAGCTTGGTCTGGTGGATGAATTTCGTATTGTCGTTCAGCCAATTGTTGCGGGAGAAGGAAGACGCTTGTTGGACCGTGTTAGCCTGCCTGAGAGCTTGCAATTGAAACTCGTTGAGTCAAAGATTCTTAAATCAGGGTGCGTTGCGCTGCGTTACTTGCAACAGTGACAGAAAAATCTGGCGGGTGGCCCTTCAATCGCTCGCGACTCAGGACTTAGGACGCGCGACTCGCGACTAAACAACAGCTTTGTCGGTAATCTCCAATCCGCGATCGATAATCGCAAACGCTTCCCGCAACTGTTCCTCGTTAATGCACAGCGGAGGATTCGTAAAGAACGTGTTCCAGCGCACGAATGTGTAAAGCCCGTTCTCACGAAAGAAGCGGCTGAGCGCAGCCATTTCATCCGATGTGCCGTTAAACGGCGCCATCGGCTGCCGCGTTTTTCGATTTCGAACGAGTTCGACGATGCCGAACAATCCGATGGAACGCACTGCACCGACTGACGGATGCTTCGCCTGCAGATCGCCGAGAAGCTCCTTCATGATCGCTCCCATTCGGCGAGCGTTCTCGATGAGATTGTCTTCTTCGTAGACGCGAATGGTAGCCAGCGCCGCGGCGCAACCCATCGGGTGACTGTTATAAGTCAATCCTCCGTAGAAGATTTTGTCCTGGAAATGCAGCGCGATGTGATGGCGCATGCCGACTGCACCGAGTGGGAGATAGCTGGAAGTCAGTCCTTTCGCCATGGTCATGAGATCGGGCACGATCTTCCAATGATTGACGGCGAACCATTCGCCAGTACGTCCGAAGCCCGACATGACTTCGTCGGCGATCATGAGAATTCTGTATCTGTCACAGAGTTTCCGCACGCCTTCGAGATAGCCCGCGGGCGGAACGAGAACTCCGTTGGTTCCGGTTATAGGTTCAAGGATAAACGCGGCTATGTATTGCGGGCCTTCGAGCTGAATGGTCTCTTCGAGCAGTGCGAGGGAAGATTCGGCGGACTCCCATCCGCGCTCGATGCCGTGATAGGGATCGAGAACATGGACGACGCCGGGGATGCCGGGTTCAGCGGCCCAGCGGCGCGGATCCCCGGTAAGCGAGATCGCTCCCGCGCTTGCGCCATGATAAGAACGATAGCGGGCGAGAATTTTGTGGCGTCCGGTGAAGAAGCGGGCGAGCTTGATAGCGTTTTCGTTAGCGTCAGCCCCGCCATTAGTGAAGAAAAATGTATCAATATCCCCGGGGGTAATTTCGGCAAGCTTGGCTCCGAGCCGTGCGCGTGGCTCGGTGGCCATGAAGGGATTCGCGTAAGCGAGCGTTTCGGCCTGGTCCTTTATGGCTTGAATGACGCGCTCGTCGCCGTGTCCGATGTTAACTGACATAAGCTGGCTGTTGAAATCGATGAAGCGCTTGTTTTCGGGCGTAAAGAAATAAATTCCCTTCGCGCGGGCAACGGGGATGGGATCAACTTTCGACTGCGCCGACCATTCATAGAGCGTGTGCTTGCGCGAGAGATCGACGATCTCCGAACCGGACATTGCAGGATTGGCGACGATAGTAGTCATGAATTCCTCTTTGAAAATTCTTTCACCACGGAGTCACAGAGACACCGAGAAAAACAAAGTCACAACAGCTTCTCGCCAAGCCGCCGGACTAATTCCGAAGTCACCCGCGGCGACCCTTTGCACACTTTGAGGAGCGGCACGCCATTCCTTGTTTGGAAGTTTGTTGCCGTCACATGCAGCGATTGCCTCGCCAACGAGGATATGATCCCACCAATGGACTTGCGTTGAAGCGCAGCTATTCGCTTAACGGCGATC
>JASIEN010000466.1 GCA_030045935.1 Candidatus Sulfotelmatobacter sp. | reverse complement strand
TACAAGAACCGCAATGGCGGCATGTGGACTCGTGGTGAGATGCACGTATACAAGAACCTGAAGCTGGCCGACAACGCAATTGGCTACACGCATGCTACCGGCCTAAGGGGTCATTCCGCCTTTACATCACGGGTGATTGACTCGCTGTTCGTGGGCGAAACCGAGAACATCGGCAACCCCAGAACGCCGGCGGAAATGGCTTACGGCCGCAGCCTGCCGGAGCCCGAAATCCCAGATTTTCCGATCCGCGGCTACGAGTTCTACGACTACCGTCATGAACTGGACAATGACACCTTCGTGAATTTCCAGGACAACGCCACCCGCAAGACGGGAGCGATCTCTTACCTGCTGTATACCAGCTTCGGAATGAGCTCCAACAACACCGTACAGCGCGCGAAATTCGTCAACGCCAAGCCGGTGTATTTCCCACCGATGGAGCGTAAGTGGAGCAACGACGACTACGGCAATGGGAGCTGGCAGACCGCCGTGTTCAACGACAAGGACGGCTCGATCAGCGGTGTCCCCAATTCCTACATTCTCATCAACGATGAAAACAACGGAATCGCCATCGACGAAGCCTGCGAGATCAAGCCCACCTGGAACGCTGCCGTGTGCAAGGGCGACGTCGGGCGCATGACTGTTGGCGACGCAGGCGGTGGCGGTCGTGGCGCAGGCGCGGGTCCCGGCGGTGGCAGAGGCGGCGCTCGTGGTAACGCTGGCCGCAGAGTCGGATTCCTAGGCGCTGCTGCACCTGCGGGGCCGCCAGTCGTTCTCAGCCGCAATGGCAAGGATTTCCCCGTCACCGCAGAAACCAACGTACGAGCGGGTACCGAGATCAAGGTGACCACCGAGAGGCCGTCCGTGAACCTCAGCGTGACGGAACTGGATCGCGGCTCGTGGGTGATCTTCGAGCTGCCGGGATTCACCACTGCAGCGTCGGGTACGGCGCAGAGCAGCCTGGATGCACTACGCAAGGCCAGTGCCACCTCGTACTACAAAGGCAACGGTGAGCTTTGGGTCAAGCTTGTCTCGAGCGGTGACGTCCTCGGCAGCGGCCCTGACAGCGGCCCTAGTGGCGGAGCCAGCCTCCAGGCCAGCCGGTAACCAGCAACGCTGCTGCACGAGCAAGAGCCCCCGGCTTGAGGCTGGGGGCTTTCTCGTACCGCAATGCTGCGCAATCAGTTCCCGGAACAATGCGCATGCCTGTCCCTGCACTGGGCGTCACTTACTGACGGAGCCACCTCGTCCATGCGAATGCGAGTATGCCGAACGCCAACAGCTTGAACAGTCGGCGCGACCCGAACGTAGAGGTTGTGGGCTGGATTAGGAAAAAGTCCAGTTTACGCGATCGGGAAGTTTACTTCGTCAACGGCCGCGGAGGTCGCGTTCTGAGCGTTTGTCCGGAATGCCGACCAATCGGTCGGAATCCATAAACGCTGCGGCGTTTTAAGGAGTAATCGGACGCTAGTAGCACGCTCATCCGAGGGCCGGAGTTCGGTTCAGGAAGGCTCCGCCGCGCGGCCGCGAACTGCGTGGCGTGAGCCTTCATCGACGCATGCTGATGGGCAACCCTAATGCCTGAAGAAGAGCCTGAAAGTCCGGAGGAGGTTCGCAGTCAATGCAAACGCTGTCTCCAGAGCGTGGATGAATAAACTGAAGATGCGCCGCGTGGAGAGCGACGCGAGTAATTCGCCGTTCCAGCTTTTCGGCTGGATTGTACTTCCTGTCGCCGATGACCGGGTGGCCGATCGCTGACAATTGAACACGGATTTGATTTTGTAATCCGGTCACCAGCGAGACTCTGACGAGCGATGCGCCCTTAAGGCGATGTTCCACGGAATAGCGAAGTTCAGCCCGAACCGATTTTGGATCTCTTTCTGTGGTCACCCTTTGAAACACTCCTTGTTGCCGAAAGTAATGAACGAGTGTCCCTTCTTTCAGGCGGAGATGACCGCGAACTGCTGCGAGATATTCCCGCACCGGAGTGTGTCGGATGAACTGTTGAACGAGTGCTTCTCGGTCTGGCCAGGTTTTTGCAAAGAGCAGAATCCCAGATGTCTGACGATCGATTCGATGGACGACAAAGGCCCGTTGCCTCTTTGATTTCAGTTCTGCCGAAAGAAGAGAGAGGGCAGATGGAAGATCGGAGTCATCTGTAGGTACCGCCAGCATTTTGGCCGGCTTATTTAGGACTACAACGGCATCGTCTTGGTAAAGGACGCGAAGCTGCCGCCGATCGTGCTTTCCTAAACGGCGACCGCCACTGGGTCGAATTCTTTTCATCCTGAATGGTAGATTGCTCCTTCCCGGGGCGGCCAGTAAACCGAGCGGCGAAGACGTTCGATAATCCGTCGCTATGTTACCAAGATCCCGGTCGGTTGACGGGCAAACCGGACCGAGCTTCGCGTGAGCAGGCGCATGATCAACCCGTGGCACTGGAGGCCACGGGTCATGAAGCCAAAACAGAAGCGCAACGCCAAAAAACGGGCCGCCAAATCGGTTTTGCGGTTGCCAGACCTTGAGGTCGCGAAATCCGCGGTTCTCAACAGTCTGTCGTGTCCAGATGCGGAGCGGGGCTATCGCCACGCCATCGACGAATTCGTAGACTGGTACTGTTCCGAGCCGAGGTTGTCCTTCAGTAAGACGGTCGTCATTCGCTATCGGATGCAGCTAGAGTCGCGGCATCTCGCCCCTGGGACGATCAACCTATCCGCCGCACAAAAAAGCCCCCGGCTCGGCGCCGGGGGCTTTGTTCAGCTCGCGAAACAGATCCTATCTGCTGACCGCTATACTGGCTTGCAGATCCGTTGGACGAACAATCGGCAACGGAGGCTTGGTCACGACCAGTTTGACCCAGAGGGCATCCCCGCCCCTGAAATAAGACGTCGCGTTCGCCTTGCGCAATGCGTCCATGCTGGGCTGTTCCGTTCCGGAGGC
>JASIEN010000046.1 GCA_030045935.1 Candidatus Sulfotelmatobacter sp. | reverse complement strand
ACGGGGTGCGCCGATGCCGGAGGAGCTTGGCCTGCCGACGGCACGTTCGCACTCTTCGTCGCCAGCGCCGGCCTGGTTACCTGCCGGCCTGCCTCAGGCTGGGCCAGCGCCACAGGCGCGGCCTGCACGATGATTACAACTAAAACAAAGAGAGTGACAGCTAGCCCAAGAGCGCGTAGTTTCGTCGTGGGAAACCTCCACAGTGCGGAATTCGCGACGGGGCCCCTCTAGTGCTCGGCAGCCTTGCTTCTTTTTGTCCCAGGGAAACTCGCCTCTAGGGGTGTTGCATCCGCCGTGGAAATTGCTCTTCGGGGAGGCGAGAAATCTTGCGGCATCATTTTCTTCTCGCCCTCTTCGTCGTGTCAATGAGAAGCGTCACATCTTGTTGTGCGGTACTGAATCCCCACTCACCTGGCGGATTCCGCTATTGAACTTCACCCTCCGGCAATTAGGCTCCAAAACCATTGCGGTAGGCGATACCGTCTGGTACCTTATATTTCTATCGCCTGGAGTTACGTCCAGCCCCCCATTAGGCGAGGGCTTTTGCAGGGGGTCTCGCCGGACGAAATCCGACTGTAACTTTCCAAGGAGCACAAATCTTGTCGCTTAAAAACCGTAATTTGTTCACTTCTGAATCTGTCACCGAGGGCCATCCTGACAAAATCGCCGACCAAATTTCCGATGCGATTCTTGACGCCTGCCTGGCGGAGGATCCGCTCAGCCGCGTCGCCTGCGAAACTCTGACGGCGACCGGATTGGTAATGATTGCGGGCGAGATCACAACGAAAGCCTATGTTGACTTCCAAAACGTGGTCCGCGGCACAGTTCAGTCGATCGGCTACGACAACGCTCTTCATGGTTTCGACTGCAACACTTGCGCGGTCATTTCGAGCATCAACAAGCAATCGGGTGACATCGCCATGGGCGTCGACACCGGTGGCGCGGGCGACCAGGGCATGATGTTTGGCTACGCGTGCAACGAAACTGAGGAGTTGATGCCGGCTCCCATTTCACTGGCGCACAAGCTCACCATGCGGCTTTCGCAGGTGCGCAAGAACGGAACTCTTCCCTTCCTTCGTCCCGACGGCAAATCCCAAGTCACAGTTGAATATGATGAGCGAGGCCGGGTGGTCCGCGTGGATGCGGTGGTGATTTCCACGCAGCATGCGGAGACCGTGAGCAATGACGAACTGCGCGCGGGGATTCTCAAGCACGTAATTCAGGCGGTTATTCCGGCGCACCTGCTGGATGAGGATACGAAATACCACATCAATCCGACAGGGAGGTTTGTAATCGGTGGGCCCATGGGCGACACTGGGCTGACCGGGCGGAAGATCATCGTTGATACCTACGGCGGCATGGGACGGCACGGCGGCGGCGCATTCAGCGGTAAAGACCCGACGAAAGTGGATCGCTCCGCAGCCTACATGGCGCGGCACATCGCAAAGAATATAGTGGCGGCCAAACTGGCCGATCGTTGCGAGGTGCAACTGGCGTATGCCATCGGTGTGGCTGACCCGGTAAGCGTGCGCGTGGATACGTTTAAAACGGAGAAGGTCGATCCAGCAATCCTGCCGGAGTTGATTCGGGCGCATTTCAAGTTGACTCCGCGGGGAATCATCGAATCTCTGGATCTGCGCCGGCCAATCTACAAGAAGACAGCAGCGTATGGGCACTTCGGCCGCAACGATCCCGACTTCACCTGGGAAAAAACGGACAAGGCGGGGGTGCTGGCGAGCGAAACGGGTCTGCGGGAGCCCGTGGCACAGAGTGTGCGCAAATAATCGGCCCTCAAAACCAGCCCGGCCGATGACTCTTCTGGGCCGCTGAATCTTCCTAGAAGAATTTCATGGCTCACTAAAGTGTATTAAGAACATAGGCCAGAAGTGCCACTC
Organism: Candidatus Sulfotelmatobacter sp.; assembly: GCA_030045935.1. Taxonomy (GTDB): domain Bacteria; phylum Acidobacteriota; class Terriglobia; order Terriglobales; family Acidobacteriaceae; genus Sulfotelmatobacter. Next base: position 3,625 of record JASIEN010000046.1, on the reverse strand, counting down.
CCCAAGGGGCAATTGGGCATGATGATCTTTTCGCTGGTTCGTGTATTCTGAAGGAGCACGAATCAAGCGAATCTCCCGAGCTTATCGACACAGGGTAACCAGGTAACCATAATTAGTTTTTCCTATAGGCCGAGCGCCACAGGAGGAGTATGTCAACCGCAGCAACGCAGATCAATTCCGATATCAAGAGCCTGGAACTGGCCGAACTGGGCAAGAAACGCATCGAGTGGGCGAACCAGTCCATGAAGGTGCTGCAGATTATCCGCAAAGAATTTATTAAGAACCAGCCATTAAAGGGAATTCGGATTTCCGCCTGCCTGCACGTCACGGCAGAAACGGCGAATCTGGCGATTTGCCTGCGCGACGGCGGCGCTGACGTTGTGCTTTGCGCCTCGAACCCGCTCTCCACCCAGGATGACGTTGCCGCCAGCCTGGTTCGCGATCAGGGTATCGCGGTCTTTGCCATCAAGGGTGAAGACAACGACACGTACTACCAGCACATTCTTGCGGCCATTGACCACAAGCCGCACATCACGATGGATGATGGGGCAGACCTGGTCACCGTTTTGCATACCAAGCGCACCGACATGCTTGACGGCGTGATCGGCGGGACGGAAGAGACGACAACCGGCGTGATCCGGCTGCGCGCCATGGCGAAGGAAGGCGTGCTGCGCTATCCCATTATCGCGGTGAACGATGCCGACACCAAACACCTCTTCGATAACCGCTATGGCACTGGGCAGTCGACGATCGATGGCATCATTCGCGCCACGAATTTTCTGCTCGCTGGATCCAAATTTGTAGTCGCCGGCTACGGCTGGTGCGGCCGTGGTCTTGCGAGCCGGGCACGCGGCGCTGGAGCAGAAGTCCTCATCACTGAGGTCGATCCGACGAAAGCTCTCGAAGCGGTCATGGATGGTTTCCGCGTCATGTCGATGGCCGATGCGGCTCGAATTGGCGACGTGTTCTGCACCGTCACCGGCAACAAGAACGTACTCGCCAAAGAGCATTTCGACGTCATGAAGGATGGCGCGATTATCTCGAACTCAGGACATTTCAACGTTGAGATCGACATTCCGGCGCTTGAGAAGATGGCGTCGTCGAAACGCACGACGCGCAACTTCGTCGATGAATATTCGCTGAAGGATGGCCGCAAGATCAATCTGCTGGGCGAAGGCAGACTTATTAATCTCGCCGCGGCCGAGGGGCATCCTGCCTCGGTGATGGACATGAGCTTCGCCGACCAGTCGCTTTCGGTTGAATTCATGGTGAAGAATTACAAGACCATGGAGAAGCGTGTCTATCGTGTTCCCGACGAACTCGATAAGCGAGTGGCCAAGCTGAAGCTGGAATCCATGGGAATCAAGATCGACCGGCTGACGCCCGAGCAGGAAGAGTATCTGGCTGGGTGGGCGGAAGGAACCTAGAAGCAGTTATCGGGAAGAACCACGTAAGCGCGGATGCTTCGTCCGCCCATGCGGCCCGGAAGTTTCGGGCCGCTTTCTGTTTCGTCGGTTGATCGACAAACGGCAACGCACGCGTGAACGCGCGATTGTCCGGACCTCCGCAATTTCACTGGCTTGCTTGCAGGAGTGCCAACCAAGGATTATCATGCCGCAAACCTGGAGGTTCTCATGAAAATACCGTTTCTCGCCGTTGCATTCGTCCTGGCTGCATCCGTTCTCACTGCCATGCCGGCCATCGAACAAAACACCTTTACGCCCGACCAGATAAAATGGGGCCCGGCTCCGCCATTTGTTCCCGCCGGTGCTCAGCTGGCTGTCTTGGAAGGGAACCCCATGGCATCATCCGGAGACTATACGATCCGGCTGAAAATGCCTGATGGCTACAAAATCGCGCCCCACACTCACCCGCTTCGCGAAAACGTCACTGTTGTTTCAGGGACGCTGCTCGTCGGCATGGGTGACCAATGGGACGCGAGCAAGACGATGAAATTCCCAGCCGGCAGCTTCGCATATCTCGATCCCAGCATGCACCACTACGCCGGGGCGGCTGGCGAAACGATCGTTCAAATTCACGGCCTGTCTCCCGTGAAGTTCAACTACATCAATCCAGCCGATGATCCGAGCATGAAGAAGTAGCGGGACGAGGCGTAACTGGGGTCTCCGCTCGATCCGCTCAACTGGCGCTGCGCGACCGCCGATAGTACACTCTAGGACCAGGAAAAAATGATCAAGATTCTGCTGGTCGACGATAGCAAGTTCTTGAGACTGGCGACCGAGCGTGCCCTGGCTCGCGCGGGTTATGAAGTTAGCAGCGCGAGCGATGGTGAGGCAGGGCTGCGTTTGGCGCGTGAGAAAAAACCTGATTTGATTCTGCTGGATATGCTGCTGCCCAAAATGAGCGGCCCCGATGTGCTGGCGGCGCTAAAGAAAGATCCCTTAACCGCGAGCATTCCTGTGGTAGTCATGACGGGAATGTCTCAAAAAAATGCCGAGCGGTTGCAGGCCGATGGGGCTGCCGCTTTCCTGGAAAAATCCTCCCTGGGCCTCGACACAGGCTCAGAGAAGCTGCTGGCAGCGTTGCGTGAAATCTTGCAGAAGCTCTCGCTACGGGCCCATGCGGCCAAGTAAGCCGCGGGTTAGGCCAGGCAGCCCCATTTAACCTACTGCAAGAAAAAGGCTTGCTCCAAGGAACGAATCGGCCCGCGGCGGAGTCTATTTGTAACAGGAGCGGGTGACCGGTGGGTCGATTTTTCACCCAGAGTTGAAGAGGAACTTCTTCTATAATCATCTAAGTTTGTAACCGCATTTTTGGGGTAACGATCTTGGGCGATTTTGTCAGTGCGATCGGAGCGCGGGCCGAGGAAGCCGCGATAGTCGCGGAGTTGAAAGCCGGCTCGGAAGAGGCCTACGCCTGGTTGATTGGCGAGTTCCAGAGGCCTGTCTACGGGCTCGTGTATCGGATGGTGTCTGATCCGGCCGATGCCGCCGAAACCACGCAGGATGTATTTCTGAAGGTTTTCCGCGGCATTAAGAATTTCCATGGTGAATCGAGTCTGAAGACCTGGATTTATCGCATCGCCCTGCATGAGGCAGCGAACCGGAAACGGTGGTGGTTCCGGCACAAGGCGCACGAGGCGCCAATCGAAGCCGGAGACTCCGAGGGCCTGCCTGATGAAGCCATGCGGCAGGCGCTGACCGATCACAGTGATTCGCCGTTTGACAATGTGGCACATCGTGAAGTACAGGCACAGGTCGACCGTGAGTTGCGCAATCTGCCAGAGCCTTACCGTACCACGCTGATATTGCGCGATCTGGAAGAAATGTCATACGAGGAGATCGCAGAGGTGCTGCAAATCTCGGTGGGCACAGTGAAATCCCGGTTGACGCGCGGGCGACAGGCGCTGAAGGAACGGCTTATGCCGTACGTGCGCAAGGTTGGGGCTGAACTGGGTTTGACTGAGCCGGAAGAGCTGGATTCAAAAACACAGATTGCTGCGGGAAGCGGAAGGGTCGAGGTGACGCCATGAGGCACATGGCACGGCATGCAGAGTCCTCTCCAACCAGCTTCATTGCCAGTTCCTGGGCGACGAAGACGATGAAATGCGCGGAAGCGAAAGAATTGCTGTCTCCGTATTTGGATGGAGCCATCACGGGAGCGG
>JASIEN010000465.1 GCA_030045935.1 Candidatus Sulfotelmatobacter sp. | reverse complement strand
ACCGGTACTGGTTGTGGTTTGGGTCGCCAGAGGATTCGTGGCCGTTGGGTTGTTCATTTCCGTCCGATTGAAGATATTCGTGAACTCCGCGCGAATTTGAAGATTCTCGCGCTCCTTGATCCGGAAATTGCGCGCCAGGCTCATGTTTTCCACCGGACGCCGCTGATACCGGAAATCGCTGTAATACCCCGCAGCCGTTCCCCACTGCCCCGGCGCCGGATTCGACCACGCTGCCGGATTCAAGACGAATGTCTTGTTGGGATCGAAACAATGGCAGTTCAGGTTGTGCGTGAACAAGGGCACGCCCGGAACGCGGTTAAACAACGTGCTCTGGAACAGATAGGTGGATAGGCTGTTGGTGGACGTCGGAACCGGAATGGGGAAACCGCTGGCATATCGCAGCAGTGTCCCGAGCTGCCAATCCTTCGCGATCCATGATACGAGCTTATTGCCCGTAAATGCGTTGCCGCCGGGCAATTTGGGTGTCGTGTAGCTGCCGGCGAACACGAACTGAAACGGCTGGTCGAACACCGATAGGTCCTTCTGGTTGCGGCGATTGAACGCATCGTTGATTTGTACGCCGTCGCCGCGCCCGTAATCGTCCTCGACGCCGGAATCGAGTTGTTTAGACCAAGTGAAGTTGGAACCGAACTCCAGCCCATGGGAGAATCTCTGCGTCGCTTTCAGTTGCAATGACTCGTACCAGGTGTCTCCATCGGGAACCCAATGCCAATTGGTGATATTGGTATACTGCGGAAACGGCCGCAACGCCTGAGCCACAGTAGCTTGGGTCGGAAAGTTCGTATAGGGCAGGAAATTGCCGAAGCCTCCCTGGATCGCCGTCGTCGAACCCAACTGCGAGGCCAAGATTGACCGGTCGGCCGCGCTATTGATGTTGAGCCCATAGGATTCCAACGTAGAAGGTGTAGTGCAGTTCGTGCAGATCAGGCCCGCGCCGTTCCACCACGCGCCACGATTGCCCACGTATGTCGCTTCCACCAGTAAATTGCGCACGATTTCCCGTTGAATGCCAAGGCTCCATTGAATTTGCCGCGCCGGCCTGCCGGCGTTCTGATCCATGGCCTGCTCGACGGAGCCTGTCTCGTCCGGATACAAATATTGACCGGGATCGAAATTCGGGAAGGTTACCTTGTAGGGAAGACCGTTCCGCATCAGATACGCGGGGTATCCGTAGGCGGTACTGGTATAGCCAAACTCGGACCCAGCGGAATAGCCGAAATTGTTGTCGTCCGTCTTGAAGTAGGAGATGCCCGAGCCGACGCGCAATACGGTCTTCGAGGTGATCTGATAAGCCAAGCCCAGCCGCGGGCCGAGGGCAAACGGGTAGTTTTTGGCGAATTCGCAATTGCAGCGCCCGCCCCCGTATCCCTCCCCGATGAGGCCGCCCAGCCGGCCGCCCGCATTCTCGTTCACCGTCGATGGGGAGAAAATAATGTAGTATCCGTTCCCGTCCCTCAAATAACTCGAGAAATCGTAGCGCAAGCCGTAATCTATCGTGAGTCTGCGCGTCACTTTCCAGGAGTCCTGCGCATATCCCGACAAGGCATGGGCGCCCATGCGCGTAGCCGCGGGAGTGCCGTCGATTCCGTTATCGACGGCGCCCAGCAGGAAGCTGGCATAGTTGAACCCCACCGTGGAAGCCAGGCTCACCCCGTTGAGAGCCGGAAGGCCCGTCTCGTTGGGGCTGAAGGCAAGCCAACCCATGGAGTAGGTTGTGTTGAAAATCTTATAACCATCGGTCATCACTTCGCCGCCAAATTTGTAGGTGTGGTTGTTCTTCACCCAGGTGAGATTGGTGTTGCCGTTGGGCTTGTAATAAACCAGATGCTCTACTACTCCGGGGCCGGTAGTTATGGACAGACCCCCTGCCCCGGCAGCTCCGCTCAATGTCTCGAGGACCGGGAAATAAGGCGAGTTGGTGCCCGTCAGACCAAGTTCCGTGACGGGATTAATGGAATCGGCGGTTTGGAAAAAATGCATATCCAAAAGCCCCGCGCCAAAATGCAGCAGCAGAGTGGGCGTCAAGGTCTCATCGAAGTTCAGGCGAACGGTGTTAGTCGGTATATGGTCGGGGGTGCCCTCCAGCGGTTGAGGCAGGGCACTATTATTCGGAGTATTGCGGTCCGTCAGTGACCAATATCCGGTTAGTTTCGATTTGGGACTTATTAGATAGTCTATCTTGACGGATGGAATCGAGGTTGAGCTCGGATTCGCGTACGTCGGGAGATAGTTGTTGATCAACCCGGTTGCATTGGGACCGTTCGGTTGCGGAAGCAGGTTCTGAATGTTCAAAGCCACGGGATCCAAATCCGTTGGCGGGATGATATTCCCGGGGAATGGATTGCGGTAGGTTAAACCGTTCACGACGAAGTCACTGCTGGGATCGTAGATCGTGTTCTCAAAAACCGACGCACCGTTTAGTCCGTAGGGTCCAAGATTTCGCCCGGTCAAGGCCTGCGAGAAATTGCCGGTGCGATACGCCAACGTGGGAACCGTGTACTCGACATTGTTCGTGATGATCGTCTGGCGGAATTGCTCGAAATTAAAAAAGAAGAAGGCCTTGTCGTGACCGTTGTAAATCTTGGGCAGATAGATAGGACCACCCAGCGTAAAGCCATAGTCCTCCCTCCGCTGGCGTGGCCGCAATAAACCGCCGTTGCCGTTAGTGGTGAACGGCGTGCCCGCGTCGAGTGCTTCGTTCACAAAGTACAGGTAGGCGCTTCCGTGAAGCGTGTTGGTGCCGGACTTCATCGTGAGGTTGAAGAGTCCTCCGCCCGCGAGCCCTAGCTCCGCCGAATAGTTGCTGGTTTGAACCGCAACCTCCTGGATCGCGTCCACGCTGGGCTGGGTTTGAGATTGCGTCGAGTACCAACCGTTGGTTGC
>JASIEN010000464.1 GCA_030045935.1 Candidatus Sulfotelmatobacter sp. | reverse complement strand
ACCTTAATTCCGACGGCAACCTGGTCATTGTAGACCCCAATAACAACGGCGACTTGGCGGTCGGACCGCTGAACACGGAAACCGTACTGGGGAATCTGACCAATCCCGAAACTACGGGCGTCGCTACTCCCACCAACATCTTCCTCAGTGACTCCACCGCTATCGGATCGAGCACAATTGCAGTGAGTATCGGGGCGCTTTCGGCCTCATCGATTTCCAACGGCGCCGGGGCCAACACGGTTAATCTCTCGACCACTGACCTGAGTAGCGCAACCGATGCGCAGGCCGCGCTGACCCAGCTCAATCGCGCCATCGCCAACGTGGCCAGCACGCGCGGTGTGCTCGGCGCCAGCGTGATCCGTCTCACTGATGCCAGCAACGTCATCAACAGCCAGGTGCAGAACCTGACCTCGGCAGAAAATACGATTCTGGCCGCAGATATTCCCACCGACGTGGCCAACCTGACCAAATACTCCATCCTGGAACAGACCGGCATCTCCGCTCTGGCCCAGGCCAACCAGCAACAGCAGCTCGTGCTGAAACTGCTGCAATAACTCAAAGCAGAAGAGGAGACGGCCTGGTGCCGTCTCCTTTTCTTTCTTTTGTCCTCCATGCAGGGACAAGCCGCCCTCGACAACCAGCCTGAGCAAGCGAAGCGCGCCGAAGGTCCGGACGGGCGAAGCCCGACGGCGTCGGGAGCAAAGGTCGCGGCTCTTAAACTGCGAACTGAGAACTGCGAACTGGGAACTGAGAACTGTGTGAATGACTAACCCTCATGTTTTTTCGCCAATTGCCGATCAGACAAAGAAGCTCAGCGGTTCGTGGTCCTAGACCATTCCGGGAAACCGCCTCCTTTGAGGAAAGTTTGATATTTCAAAGCCACACTTTCGGGGTTCGTCTCGCGCTCGTAGCGAAGATCAAGTGCTCCATGGGCGCAGGAGGAAATTAGCCATGGGCATTAGCCTGAATCCCTCAACCATCCTTTCCGGACAAGGTATCGATGTAAGTTCGCTGGTGCAACAAATCATTAGCAACCAAAGTGGTGAATTGACAGTTTGGGAAAATGAGAGCACGACGCTCGCTACGCAAAATGGCGTTCTCCAGAGCATCGAAAGCGATCTTGCCAATCTGCAAACCGCTGTGCAGGCGCTCAACGACCCAAACGGGGCGCTCGCCGCGCAGGATGCCACATCTTCGAATACGGGAGTGCTTACGGCAACCGCGCAAACTAACGCTGTTGCCGGAACCGACCAGATTGTCGTCAACAGTCTGGCCACATCTGGCGTCGTCTACACAGATCCTGTCGCTGGCGGCGCAGACGCTTCTTTTCTCCCATCGGGCGCAACCGGCGGCGACATTCAGTTGCAGGTCGGAGGATCGACCGGCACAACCTACGACATTCCCATCACTCCGGGGACGAACGATACTCTCAGCACCCTGGCCACTTATATCAACACCCAGAGCTCCGACAACAATTGGGGCGTAACTGCCAGTGTGGTCAGCGATGCCAGCGGCTACATGCTGGAGTTGCAGAGCCAGAACACCGGCAGCACCGGCGCTTTGGCTATCGTCGCAAATAACGTAACTGGTGTGCTCGACACCACCGATGTCTCCGACCCGACCGCCTCTTTTCTGCCCAGCGGACAGACGAGTGGCGATATTCAACTGCAAATTGGCGGGTCGAGCGGCACCACCGAAGATATTCAGATCACCGCCGGCGTCAATGACACGCTCAACACCCTGGCCAGCTACATCAATACCCAGAGCTCGCAAAATAATTGGGGAGTCACCGCTAACGTCGAACAGGATTCTTCCAACGGCGAATATTACCTGCAACTCACGGATACCACTCCCGGCCCCGCCGGCGACCTGGCCTTCACCAACAACACGACGAACCTCACCGTCGCTGCGAACCCTGCTACCAATTTGACATTTCTCACTCCCACCGGCGGCACCAATGCCAGCATCACCATTAACGGTCAGCCTTTCAGTAGCGCCAGCAATACCGTCACTGGCGCGATTCAAGGCGTCACCCTGAGCCTTCTGAGCGCATCGCCCGGCAACCCCGTGCAGCTCACCATTGGACCTGATGTAAACCAGGTCACCTCGGCCATCAACAATTTCGTCTCCGCCTATAACACAGTAGTCAGCGACATCAATGCACAATATCAGGTGACCGGCTCGAGCACCGGCGACACTTCTGCGCCGCCACTCGAATCGGATCCCTCCCTCCGCACCCTGCAATCCAGCATCCTCAACGATGTGGCCTACGCCTTGCCCGGCGCGACCGGAACAACCACGATCAACGACGGCATCGTGAATCTGGCCTCGCTCGGCATCAACATGAACAACGACGGCACCTTGACGGTGGGCAACAACGCCAGCGGCGAGAGTCTCTCGCAGATCGTCTCGTCTGATCCCTCGGCCGTGCTGAACTTTTTTCAGAACAGCTCAAGCACCGGCTTCGCCAACACGTTTAACGCCGACCTGACCAATCTCACCGATCCGACCACCGGCCCCTTGAATGTGGACGTGACCCAGAACACGGCCC
>JASIEN010000463.1 GCA_030045935.1 Candidatus Sulfotelmatobacter sp. | reverse complement strand
CGAGGTGAAATACGTGTTCAGGTCGTCGAGAGAGAATCCTCCGCCCAACTCGATGATGCCCACGCATTGCCCATTTCCGTTTCCCTGAGGGAAGTCGTAAAGCTGGGCTACCTGGTTGGGATCAAACGAATTAGTTGAGGCATGCGCTTTCACTTTTCCGCTTGGCTGAAGGCGCCGAAAGTGGGGCTCGGCCTGCCTCCGGTTATCCAGGCCGAACACACCTCGAATAATGTTCGCGTATTCACTTGGGACGCTGATTGCGCCCTCGCGCCCGCGAAAATTTCCTTCTGGATGGCTGTATTCCTTCAATTGAACGTTGAACGCTCTCTGCATATTTGCCACGGTTCCCGAGAGCACCACGGTGCGGCGAGCCAGGTCGCTCTGCTGCACGTGCAGGTTGTATTCCTGGGCGAATTGCTGGATTTTCTGCAGATCGGCTGGGTCGGCACCATACGCAGTTTCAAAATCCTTGCGCGGAATGTGCTTGAACCCGGGTTTTTCGAGTGCGCTTTTGAACTCCTTGCGTTGAGCTTCCGCCTTGGAACGGAGACGGATGGAAACTTCAATGACTTGGTCCGGATGCGAATTTTGGATCAGGCGTGCACCGCGGATGGGTTGACGCTCGCTGCCTGGTAGCGGTTGGAAATTCTGCTGGGATGACACGGGAACTCCTTGGTTTCGGGGGAACAGAGCGGCTGGGCACTACGCGACTGGCGTCGCACTGCCGACGGAAGTCCAGGAATCGGCCTGCCGTTCACAATGTCCCGAAACGAACTTCAGCTTACACCCGGGCGTTCGAATCATCAACCGGAGTTTGATAGGTCGTAGTGTCTGAAATGAACTCTTTGGGCGCACGAGGGCGCCCGGCCCTCCACGAACTAGTACAGGGATGGTTCTCCAGGGGGGCGGGTTTTCCAACGGCGATGGACCCAGAGCCATTGTTCTGGATATTGCCGCACGTAGTCTTCGATGGTGGAAGTGAATTTTTGCGTGTTGGCATGAATATCAGCTTCGAGATCGCCGGTGCGCACCAGCTCGACAGCCGGGTCGAAGCGCAAGCGGTACTTACCGAGCGCGGAATCCCAGATTGCGAACACCGGTATCGCGGCGGCATCGGTACGTAGCGCAATCCTTGCCAGACCACTGGCGGTACACGCCGGAATGCCGAAAAAATTTACGAAGATTCCTTGTGGCGGAGTCATATTGGTGTCGATCAACATACCCACAGCTTCGCCTGCCTTCATGGCCTGCAACAAACTGCGGACGAAATCATCTTTATCGACAACTTTGTTGCCGTGCATGGTGCGATAGTGACGGATGAGGCGGTCGAGATATTGATTGTCCATGCTGCGCATGACCACGTGCATGGGATGGCCGCGCATGGAAACGGCAAAAGAAGAAAGCTCCCAGCCGCCAAAGTGGCCAGTGAAGAACAGCACTCCCTTTCCGCGAGAGCGGGCGTCGAGGTAGTTCTCCCACCCGTCGAATGTCAGAACTTCATCCAGATTCTGCAGGGTGTACTTAGGAAAGTGGCAAACTTCGGCAAGCTGGCGTCCGAGCGAGGCGAATTCGGTGCGCAGAATGCGGGTTCGCTCGGCTTCGGATCTTTCGGGGAAGACCATGGCGAGATTGCGCATGCCGACCTGGCGCAAGCGCAGATGGAACAAATAAACGATTTGAGAGAGTGCAACGCCGACGGCACGGGCAATGGGGCGCGGCAGAATGCCCAGAAGTTTGATGAACGGCCAGGCTGCCGCGTACTCAAATCGCTGGCGCATGCGTTGGTTTTACAGACTGTAGCGGTTACCAGCAAAAGCAGATTCCTCGCAGTGCCTTCAGCGCTGCTCGGAATGACATCCGCGTAAGAATTATTTTGCCGCTTCTTGCCCCCACTTGGCTAGCGAGGTCAGGAATGCGTTGGCGGCTGCCGGCGGGTCGACTTCCCCCTGCAGCGATGCGGGGAATGAAACCATGTGTCCGTAGAAATCGCGGGTGCTGTCTTTGTCCTGCTTGATGACAGCTCCATTGAGACTGACGCCGGCAAAGAGGCCGCGGGCGCGTGAGTAGGTCAGCACTTCGGCACGCATTTTCCAATCGGTACCCGCATCGGCCTGCCGACCTACCGGGCCAGCCGCCACACTGGCATCAGCACCCAGCTGGAATTCGCTTGTGAGCAGCCGGTTCATGCCGTTCTTGTTCATGATCAGCATGACGACATCAATGGCCTGACCTCCGATCTGCCAGCCGATGCTGCCGCCAGTAACCACGAAAAATGCGGGTGAGCTCCAACCTTTGGGAGTACGGCAGCTGGCAATGCCGCGGCCATGGTTTCCGCCGATGATAAATGCGCCTTTCACCATCGAGGGCACGACGGCCACGCACTCGGCTGAGCGGAGCACGTCTTCTGGAATGCCTTTATCGGGCGCGGCCTGAATTTCATTCAATACATCTGCCGATGCGTCCACGCGGTCGGCGGCTTTGGTTTCCGTCTCCGCCGCAAAAGAGAATACGTTGAGAGACACGATCAGCGCGAACAACACGAATTTTCTCATGGTTCCTCGCACAGAATTTTCTGGGGCTGGTAGTTGGATTGTAAACGATGTGAGGAGCGTTGTATCAGCGGCAGTTGCCCTATGAGATACGCACGGGAAGAGTTTGCCGGTCAGGAAGCTGACAAAAAAATCGGGGCTGAAAGCGGTGACCCTAATCGCCACTCCCAACCCCGTCTCCCAGGTTCTGTGGTAGGTGAAGCGAGTATGCGGGGCGGTTGCTCGGGCTACAAGATTACTGAGGTCATTGTCCTGAAGTAACGAGAGTGTTCTCAGAAGCGAGGGGCGAGAATCTTAAACCGCAGAGCCCGCCAAGAACCCTGCGCAAAGTTCGCGGAGCCGGGGCGATTACCTACTTCGCGGCAACCAGCGAGTGCGTGATGGCGTGGACCGAGAGTGCGATACGATTCTGCACACCCACTTTGCGCATGAGTTTGGCGACGTGCGCTTTGACCGTGCGCTCTTCGATGCCAAGCTGAGCGCCGATTTCTTTGTTGGAGCGGCCGGCAACCAGCATTTCCAGGACTTCTTTTTCGCGATCGGTGAAGGTCACGCGGCCGGCGGGAAAAATTCGTCCCGGAGCGGAAGACACGCGCTCGATAAACATGGAAAGCACGCGGCGCGGCGCCCAAACCGATCCCTGGCTTACGATGCGGATGGCCTGCGCAAATTCGGCGGGCGAAGCCGCTTCGTCCACGTAGCCCTTGGCGCCCGAAGCAATCGCCTTCAAAATGGTTTCTTCATCTACGCCCGAGCCGGTGACAATGATGCGCAAATCGGGGCGAGTGGCTTTCAAGCTGGCCATCACGTCGAAGAGGTTTTGTCCGGAGCGGTTTCCCAACAGAATTAAATCGACGCCCTGCAGCGCGGAGATCTCGGGCAGACCGGCAGAGATCAATTCGAATTCGGGCTCGGAGTCGAACAGCGCGCGGAATCCAACGAAACGCAAAGGGTCGCTTTCTACTACCGCGATTTTTATAGTCGGTTTTCTGGCGACGGCTGCTTTCATAGTTATCCCTGTGGGCGTATTGTTTCTAAAGCATAACGACAAAATATTGTGCTGCAAAGAGATGGTGACCCGTCAAGAATTACGGGAGTAACATGAAAAATAAGGTGGAAAGGCCCTTCTGCAGCGGAGATTGGCAGGGTAATTCTGGCTCCTGGTGGAGATCCTCAAAATGACCG
>JASIEN010000462.1 GCA_030045935.1 Candidatus Sulfotelmatobacter sp. | reverse complement strand
AACGCGAGTATTAGCGCGCTTGCGAAAGGCAACGCCGGAATGAGCCACAACAAAGAGATCACGTCAGCCCCTCATCTCGCTCAGTTCATCCACATCGAGCGACTTGTACCGGTGATAGATCTCAAGCACCAACGCCAGACCCACGGAAACCTCTGCCGCCGCCGTCGTCAGAATGAACAGAAACATGATCTGTCCGTCGGCTTGATGCCACCGGGCCCCGGCAACAACAAATGCCAGACCCGCCGCATTGAGCATCACCTCAAGCGACATAAGGACAAAAATCAAATCACGCCGTACCAGCAGGCTCGTGAGTCCCAGCGAGAACAAGATCCCCGCCAGTATCAGCCCGTCTCTCATGGGTATCTGCGTCATGTTGAATCTCCGGTTTTTCAACTTTGCGGTAGCCCAGGTGATATGCGCCCACCAGTCCCGCCAATAAAAGCAGGGAGGCAAGCTCCACCCCGATCAGATAAGGTCCAAACAGCGCGATTCCCACCTGCTGCGGTTGCACTGCGCCGGCGCTCGAACCTCCGCGCGCGCCCTGCACTAGATAAACGACCTCAATAATGAGGATGCTGGACAAAATTACTGGACCAGCCCAAATACCGGGCGTTAGCCAGTGTTTTTCCTCTTCTGCTGCCCGCGCCCCGAGGTTGAGCATCATCACGATGAAGACGAAGAGCACCATGATGGCGCCTGCGTAAATAATGACTTCGAGCGCAGCCACGAACGGGGCGCCCAGCGTGTAGAAAACCACCGCCACGCCAAGCAACGACACGATCAAATAGAGCACGGCATGGACAACGTTGAGTCGAGTCACCATCAGGATGGTCGATATGACTGCGACTGCACCGGCAATGTAAAACGCTATTTCCATAAAACACTCACGGCAACAGAGTGTGTACGTCGACGGGCGCATCCTCATGTGCCGCCTCGCCCTTGTCTTTGCCGCCGATCTTGACCCCCGCGATGCGCCAGAAGTTGTAGCCGGGATACTTGCCCTGGCCGTCGATCAGCAGGTCTTCCTTCTCATAAACCAGATTCTTGCGGTGAAACTCCCCAATCTCGAAGTCGGGTGTGAGTTGGATGGCGTAAGTTGGACAAGCCTCTTCGCAGTAACCGCAGAAAATGCAACGCGAGAAGTTAATGCGGAAAAACTCAGGATAGCGCCGGCCGTTTTCATCCTCAGTCGCTTGCAGCGCGATGCATCCCACCGGACATGCAACCGCGCACAGGTTGCAGGCTACGCAGCGTTCGCCTCCGTCAGGGTCGCGCGACAGGATGATCCTGCCGCGGTAGCGAGGCGCCAGGTACGGCTTCTGGTCTGGATATTGAACCGTGATTCTCTTCCTGAAGGAGTGAAGAAAGACGTACCAGATTGTTCTAAGTATGCTGAACATTTCTTATCTCCAAAAGAGCACGACGGCCCCGGTCACAAGCAAGTTGGCCAATGTCAGAGGCAACATCACTTTCCAGCCCCACGACATAAGTTGATCGAACCGCGGACGCGGAAGGGCCGCCCGCACGAGAACAAAGAAAGAAATGAAGAAAAAAGTCTTGATCAGAAACCAGACGACCCCGGGGAGAATCGGCCCGAGCCAGCCACCAAAGAACAGCACGGAAATCATGGCCGAGATCAAAGTGACGCCCATGTACTCTCCCACGAAGAACATGCCGAACTTCATGCCGGAGTATTCGGAGTGATAACCGGCGACGAGTTCACTTTCGGATTCGGGCAAATCGAAGGGAATGCGGCGGGTTTCAGCGAAACCCGCAATCAAAAACAATACAAAGCCAAGGAATTGTGGAATCACAAACCACATTTTTTTCTGCGCCTCAACAATCGCAGGGAGGCTGAACGATCCCGCCAGGAGCACTACCCCCATCAGTGAAAGGCCCATGAAAACTTCGTAGCTCAACATCTGGGCTGATGCGCGTAAGCCACCGAGGAGTGCGTACTTGTTGTTGGAAGACCAGCCCGCCAGCACCACGCTGTAAACCCCCAGCGATGACATGGCCAGGAAGAACAACAAGCCCACATTCAGATCGCTCACAATAATTCCCGGCGCCACCGGGATCACGGCGAATGACATCAGCACAGTGACGAACACAATCGCCGGGGCCACAACGAAGATCGGTTTGTCGACGAAAGGAGGAATCCAGTCCTCCTTCATGAAGATTTTGATCGTATCAGCCAGAACCTGGAGCAAACCAAACGGTCCGACGCGGTTCGGTCCGTAACGGTCCTGCCAGAGCGCGAGCAATCGCCGCTCAACCCAGATCAGCAACGCCGCGATGCTCAGGCCGACAATGAGAATGCCGAGGATCGATAGGATCGGGTAAGGGCTCGTCATTTCGGCCTCACGATCTTTCCCCAGGCGGGCAGCTGAATTCCAAGCAGCGGGGATAGACCAACCGACAGTGCGGCAACACCGGGAGGCATCTCAGAATGTATCCGCACTGGCAAGCGGAACGTGCCTGCGGAACAAGTCACCTCAACTTCCATGCTCTCGGCAAAATCGCCAGTATTCAGGGCAATGTGCGGCTTCGTCGCGAGTTCCGCGATCCCCGGAGCAAAGAGGCTCAGTTCATCGGAACCAAAGATGTGATACATCGGAACCAGCAGCCACTCGCCTTCGCGCGGATTGAATGCCGGGGGGATAGCGCTGAAATACGGCCGCCCGTTGACCGAGGGGGGCTCGAAAAGGCGTACGCCCGCCTCGCCGCCGCGCAAAGGCCCGCCAACCTCTTTCTGATATGTATTGACCGCTTGAATCGAATTCCAACTCGGTGACCAGAAAAAAGGAATCAGCGCGGCCGGCGGCTGGTCCGGCGTTCCTTCCATCGAAAACGA
>JASIEN010000461.1 GCA_030045935.1 Candidatus Sulfotelmatobacter sp. | reverse complement strand
CGCAAGGTTTTGTTCCGCAAAGCGGCCTTGCAAAATGTAATGATTCTCAAACAGATTGACAGCGTTCTGAAGCGAAAGTCAGACCACGCGATTGACGACGATTTCTTCCGCGACATTCTGGATGAGCATTTTTCCGGCGACGAGGTCGAGCGGCAGTTTGATACCGCCTTAAACTGGGGTCGCTACGCCGAGATCTTCGATTACGATCGGGAGCACGGTCGAATCAGTCAAGCCGAAGCTTCGCAAAGCGATGGACAGCCGGAAAAAGTGCCCGGGAACCCCGACCCAGATTCTGCAGCGAAGCCTTAAGGATCCCTTGCTAGAAAGAACCATGGCATGAAGAAAAGCATCAGCTGGCGGGGATTTTCGGCCTTTCGCCTATGGTCGCAAGTGCCGCACATCGAAATCTCGCACCTGCCGGACGTAGTCATGTTCACGGGAGCGGTCGCGCTCTTCTATGGGGTGCTGATGGTGGGACATAAATGGCTCGGTCCGTACACGCCCACAGTTGAGATTTCCCGTAGCGTACGCGCTTTGCCGGTTTACGCGGGCTATTCGGTGTTGCGCATCGCGATTGCTTACGTTTTGAGCTTGCTCTTCACGTTCGTATACGGCTATGTGGCGGCATACAATCCGCGAGCCGAGCACTTCATGGTGCCCTTGCTCGACGTCCTGCAATCGATTCCCGTTCTCAGCTTTCTGCCAGCCGTCATGCTGGCTATGGTCGGCCTGTTTCCCGGGCGCCAACTGGGCGTGGAACTCGGCTCCATCCTGCTGATTTTCACCGGCCAAGTCTGGAACATGACGTTCAGTTTTTATGCTTCTCTCAAGAGCATTCCCACTGAAATGCGGGAAGCGGCGGCCATCTACCGCTTCAGTTGGTGGCAGCGTTTCATTCAGATGGAGTTGCCGTTCTCGGCGATCGGTCTGGTTTGGAATTCGATGATGTCTGTCGCGGGGGGATGGTTCGCCCTTATGGTATGCGAAATGTTCGTGCTGGGCACGCGCGATTTCCGCCTGCCCGGCCTCGGCTCTTACCTGCAAACGGCAGCCAGCGCAGGCGACACTGTGTCCATTGTGTGGGGCGTAGTGACGATGGTTCTGGTCATTGTGTTGATCGATCAGTTTGTGTGGCGTCCGGCAATCGCGTGGGCGGAGAAGTTCAAGTTTGAGCAGGTGGAAAGCGCGGATGTTCCCCAATCATGGGTGTTCAACATCATTCGACATTCTTCCGGGCTCGCGCGGCTTCGCGAAAAGACTACGCGTCCTTTGAGTGAGCGGTTGTTGATGTTTTTTGCGCGCCGGCACGATGACGAAACTCCCAGCCAGAGTTCGTCGCCCTGGCGCATCTGGCTTGCACGCATAGTGGGCCTGGCCATTTTGATTGCGATTGGTTATGGCGTGTTTCGCGTAGTAGCCCTGCTTAGCGGTCTGCACAAGTCCGAAGTACACCTGGCCGCTGTCGGTTTGGGCGCTACTTTTCTGCGCGTGAACCTTGCGCTATTGATCGGTGCCCTGTGGACGATTCCCGCGGGAGTGGCGATCGGTTTCAACCCGCGTCTGGCACGAATCGCGCAACCACTGGCGCAAATCGCGGCCTCTATTCCCGCAACCGCGCTGTTACCAGTGATCTTGCTGGTTTTGATTCGCATCGGGGGCGGGCTTGGTATTGCCGCCATTGTTGTCCTCCTGCTCGGCACGCAGTGGTATGTGTTATTCAATGTGATTGCGGGCGCACTGGCGATACCGACCGATTTAAAAGAATGCTGCGACGTGTTTAAGCTGCGCGGCTACGAACGCTGGAAAAAGCTGATTTTGCCGGGAATTTTTCCTTATCTTGTCACTGGACTGGTGACTGCGTCCGGCGGCGCATGGAACGCGAGCATCGTCGCCGAATATTTCCACTTCAAAGGGCAAATCTATACCACGACGGGCTTGGGCGCGGTCATCAGCCAAGCCAGCGACAGCGGCAATTACAGTCTTCTGCTGCTAGCCACAATTATGATGGCAGCGACAGTAGTGACCATCAACCGACTGGTCTGGCGCAAGCTCTATGGGCTAGCCGAAACCCGATTCCGGCTGGAAGCATAGCTGAAGCTTGCCTCAAAAGGGCTGCCCGCGGAACCGGCCGTCGTCCCTCAGCGGCTAAAGGCGGGTCAATGGCAACTCCGAGCGACACGGCTGAACCCGTGCCCTGCCCAAAACCAACTTTGAAAAAGCGCACAGGAACGAGTAGTGCAAACAGGTTACTTACGTTTACTCTTCAGGCTCGTTTGGCATCTTATTTCATCAGCTTTTAACCTGCTCTTCATCGCTTCGCAAACTTCGCGAGCTATTCCTGTAATATGCCGCCAACTGATGTACACGAGAACAGAACAACGGCGGAGGTTTTATCTCACGTCACAGATTTTCCCGGTATTCCGCCGCTGGCAGAGAAGTTCCTTCCAATTGAGGCGGTGCGCGATCTCTACCGCCGGGTGCGCCGGTCTCCCGCGGGCTTTGGTATGGAAAGCCTGCTCGCGGAGATGCAGGTCGATCTGAAAATCGATGCCGCGGATATGGCGCGAATTCCCGTTTCAGGGTCCGTTGTCGTTGTATCCAACCATCCCTTCGGAATGCTCGACGGCGCGATTCTGGCCGTGTTGCTGCGTCGCGTCCGCCCGGACGTCAAGGTGATGACCAATTTTCTGCTGCGCGACGTGCCTGAACTGGCGGAGCATTGCATTTTTGTGAACCCGTTTCAGGGAAACGAAGCTATCGAGTTCAATCGCCGCGCGCTTCGGCAAGCGCTCGCCTGGCTTCGCCAGGATGGAATGCTCGCTATTTTTCCCGCGGGCGAAGTATCGCACTGGCAATTCGCGAAAGTGGAAATCGCTGATCCTGCATGGAATGATGCCGCCGCCCGCCTAATCCGGCGTACCGGAGCAGCCGCTCTTCCGGTGTATTTTTGCGGGCACAATAGCGTGGGATTTCAAGTCCTGGGAATGATCCATTCGCGGCTGCGCACCGCGTTCCTGCTGCAGGAATTTCTCCAACAAAAAGGCCGCACGGTGGAAATTCGCGTGGGCAGCGAAATAGCGAACGAATCGATTACTGGCATAACACATGATCGCGAGGCGATCGAGTATTTGCGCTGGCGCACTTACCTGCTGGCTCGCAGAACTCACGCGCAAAAGTCGTGGCCGGCCCTGGCGCACGACAAGATTACTGCGCGTGTGCGTCAGCCGATTGCTCCCGCCGAACCCGCAGAACGGTTAAGTGCGGAGTTGCGGCAGCTCCCAAGCGAACACTGCATCGTCGAAAGCGGCGATATGGCAGTTTATTTGGCGAAGGCGGACGAAATTCCGCAAACGCTACAGGAGTTGGGCCGCGTGCGGGAGCTGACTTTTCGCGGCGCGGGTGAAGGCAGCGGGAAAGCCCGCGACCTCGACCGCTTCGACCGCTACTATTGGCATCTGCTGCTTTGGAATCGGTGCAGCCAGGAACTGGCCGGCGCCTATCGTGCGGGGAACACGGCCGAAATCATTGCCGGGCATGGCATCAACGGGCTTTATACCAGCACTCTTTTCCGCTATGACCCGCGTTTGTTTGAAAAGATTGGGCCGGCGCTGGAACTTGGGCGTTCCTTCATTCGGCCCGAATACCAGCGGCAATATGCTCCCTTGCTTTTGTTGTGGAAAGCGATTGGCCGAGTGCTGGTGACGCACATTCCGGCGCCTATACTTTTTGGCGCAGTCAGCATCAGCAACGAATATTCCAAGGCATCACACGAGATGATTTACCGTTTCTTCGAAGCCCGCATGAGAGATGACGAACTTGCCGGCCTCATCGAAGCGCGGCGGCCATTTCGTCCCGCAGGTCTGCGGCCGTGGGATTGCCGGGCTATGTTCCATGCTTTGAGTGGGCTGGAAGATCTCTCTCAACCCATCACTGACGTGGAAGCCGACGGCAAGGGTCTGCCGGTTCTTTTGCGGCAATATGTCCGCATTGGCGGAAAGCTGCTCCGCTTCAACGTCGATCGCAAATTTTCCAACGTGCTCGATGGCCTGATCCTGGTGGACCTGCGCAAAGCAGAACCAGCCGTGCTGGAGCGCTACATGGGGCGGGAACACGCGGCGAAATTCCGGGAGCAAAACGGATAATCAGTCGTTAGCCTATCAAGGCTTAGCCGCGTGCCGGGCTGGATCCAGGCTGCACGACTGAGTTGCATCTTTAAGTTCTTCGTTCAATTGTTCTCCCAAAATTGCCAATTCGTCTGCCGTCATCAGTTCTTGCAGCCTTTCGAATAGTCCGCGTTCTTCTTTCCGAATGTGAGCGGACAAGCTCCGGATAAATGCGTCCATATCATCGGCAGTCATTCGGCGAGCTTCTGCCTGCGCAAACAAGCCTCGCAGCTCAGTGTGATCGGCGATCAACTCATCGACTAACGGGATCAGCTCTGCAAACTGTCGCGCTGCCGGAAACACGACACGCTCTTCGGCAGAAAAATGAATTCTGATTTCTTCCCCGAATTTCGTCTCAATCTCTGCCTGCCACGTCTCCAACTGCGCCGCCGTGATCGGCTGTGCGCGGTCAATCCGCACGCACAACGCCAAAGCATGCTGATGCTGCCGGGAAAGCGGAATCAGATTTTCATCGCGCCGCATGGAATATTTTTGATAAGACAGACTTTCTTCGTATTGACCAGCTATTGATTAGTTGAACCGACACCGAGGGCCTCGGCTGGCTCGGTGATCGCAGGCCGCACGGTCAGCCAATCGGTGCGAACGCGCTCCCACTCCTGAATCAGCATTCCGTTCGTCTCAAAAAAGGCGCGGATGCGGGAACGCTCCCATCGCGCGACTTCCTCCAGAATTGGCGCCAGCACAGCAAATGCGCTGTCGCTCAGAACGGTGCGCCGCGCAATCTGCGAGACATGCGGCGACTCGGAAACCGCGATGGTCAGCCCATCGCGAGCATTCACTTCGAGCATGACGTGAATATCGGAGCTCCCATCGCCGGTGTAAATGACGTGATCGGGCCCAACCACAAGTTGCACCAGCAGCTGCTTCAACACCGCAACTTTGCCATAACCCGCTGTGGCAGTTACGATGCTCTCAATTTCACCCGACTCGCCGTAGCGAAACTCGGTGCCAAAAATGTGGTCGCGGGGGACGATGCCTTCCAGGGCGGAGTGAATCACCTCTACCGGCGCCGCCGAAAGAACGTAAAAATCGAAAAGGTATCCGTCTATGCCATGGGCGAGTGCTTCATAGAGCAGTTTGATATCGCTCTTCAACCGGATGTGCTTGCCGACCTGGTAAAGATGTTCCTTCCTCACCTTGGCACGGAACTCGGGATCATGCAGCAGAAGATATGCGAGCTCGGCTCCCTGCTGCACCAGATTGATCTTGGCCATGCCTTTGGCTTTGCGCTCAAACTCGGCCACAGGAATGCCGACCAGCTCGGCAAGCACGTATCCCGAGTCGTTGAAGGTGAGCGTTTGATCGAAATCGCTGGCGAATATATAGCGTTTCAAAGGGTTCTCTGCCATAGAACTTAGATTCGGAGGGTCTGCGAAATGGCCCATAAAAAGAATGAATAGCGGTGATGTGAATCAGAGGTAATTCGCAATCAATCCGGAAATCATTAACATCGGAGAAACATTGCTGCTGCTCAGCGTCCGCTCCACAACAGCAGCAACCCTCCCAGTAGCGAGAATATTCCGACAACAATTCCAACAACCATGCCGGTTATGAATAACGGATTGTGCACATCCTGGCCCGCATGAGTATAAAAATGACGCAGCATCTGGGTGAATGCGGCGGTAGTCAGAAGAACCGCGATTCCGCTTGCGATACCGATGATTCGCATCTTCGCTTCCTTGCTTCCTTACTGACGACAGTGTCACACAGATTCGCGGAGGGGAGCAATCTAACCGGCTTGAAGTGCGCTCGGGCCGAGCCAGCGGTGCCTTTACTAAATTCGGCCGCGCGTCCAGAATAAAAGGTCGCGCCCGCGGAATTCGCGTGCAGTAAATCGCGCTTGGCCCGCCGCCGACAAATTCCCAGAGGAGCCATCATGCCAGCAACCGGTGAACTGATTCGCGCCATGAACTACGTCGAGGATATTACCGCCACCCTGCGTCGCATCTGCCTTTATATTCCCAGCATGAGCGCCGAAGAGCGCAAGCGGCTGGCCGAGTCGTTGAAAGCCGCGGGCGGCGCGCTGAATGCGGCCGTTGCCGATCTCGAAAAGGCGGGCCAGTAATGGCGCCGGTGAACACCATTGCGGTCATCGGAGCCGGCATCATGGGACGCGGCATCGCTCACGCCGCGGCCCTCGGCGGATACCGCACCATTCTCGAAGATCTGCTTCCCGCGGCGCTGCGCAAAGCTGAAAGCGAAATCCGCTCTAATCTCGACAAGGCAGTTGAGCTCGGCAAAGTACGGGCCGACGATGCCGACGCCGCTTTCAAGCGCCTCGAATACGCCGGCTCCGTGGAAGAAGCCGCCC
>JASIEN010000460.1 GCA_030045935.1 Candidatus Sulfotelmatobacter sp. | reverse complement strand
TCCTTGTATGCGCACCGGCAGCAGTAGCATCGCCACTCCGGTGGGACCTGCCACGGGAAAAGTCGGATTGACGGGGATCGTCGCCGACAGCGGCACATCGCGGTAGCCGGGTGCGCTCAGAACATAATTGACCGTGGCAGGCAGCGCTGACGCGGGAAACGATTGCGACGGATAACCCGTAATCGCGTACTGTCCGTTTGCCAGCGCTTTTGTGCCGAGGTCGGTTCGGTTCAGCACCTCGACGGCAAAGCCGGGCGCGTTCAGCGTCCCGAAGATCGCATCGCTGGCCGCGCCGGTGATCACAGCCCAGAAATAACTCGTTTCGGCGTTGACCACTGTGTAGACGTCGTTGTTGTTATCGACCTGATATGCCCCGGACAAAATTTTCTCCTTACGTCACCGAGCCTTACGTTACCGAGAGAATCTGCGAATAGGTAGCTTCCTTCTCAATCACCGGTCCGGTCTTGACCGGTGCGTACTCGGAATCAATCTTGGCGACCTGCACCAGATACGTCACCGAAAGCTGGTAGGGTTCGTTCAGCGCCTCCCACACCAAACTCAATTCCTCGAGCGACAACGCTTCCAGGTTCACACGCAGTTGCTCGGTAGTACCTTGCAGCACGCCCTGCAAATCGGCACCGCGCAAAATCGCGTGATCGTACAAAACCTGGAGCACCCGTCCGAGCAGAATGTGGCGCGTGCCTGGAGCGGGACTGAAGGGCGTGATCAGATAAAACAACAGCACGGGAAGCGGCGTGCGCTGAATCTGATTGGGGCCGATGCGCTCCGGCGGCTCGTTCAGCATCTCCGCCATGCGCGTCACTTTGTACAGCCACACCGAAATGCCCACCGAATTCCCCGCCTCCTGCATCTCGGTCGGCGACAGCAGGTAGATGTCAACGCCGGTCAGCGCTGGGTCCGTACTCTGGGTGATGGACTGCTTCAGAATGTTCTGAATGGTCGAGCTGACCGCGCTGATGACGGTGTAATCACTCATGCGCGGCTCCGTTCCTTAGCTCGCCGAAGCTTTTTTTATATTGCGCGAGGCTGCCGCTCAGCAGCTGCAACAAGCTCTCCGCATAAGCGGGGCTGGTAATAATGGTGGTGTGCATCACCGGCTTGCTGTTTCCTTCGTAAAACTGACCGAACTGCAGGACTACTTCAAAGGCGTTGAATCCGATGTGAAAGTGATTCGCGTACCGTCCTTCTCTGGGTTGATCGTGATTGTCCAGGGCGGAATCTTTCGCCATTGGAATTCCCGCTCGCGCGCGGAGAGAGCACTCGATGGGCCGTGGGATTCTGATCTCTGTGGAAATGTCTGCAAGTCGTAGCCACGTGGAGGAATGTCTCGTACGCCCGTTGCCGCACGACGAGCGCTTGGCTGAGGGTCTGTCACGCCTGGTTGTTACACCAGCAGTGTGTGAAACTGGCGTGGCAAAGCACGCCACTCGCCAGGATGCTGTTGGGGATCAAGTGGGAACGCTGAAACCGGCGGCATGAATGGCTGTGTCACACGGCCTGTGACAGGTGTCACACGTCTGTTACATGTGGTTTTTCTGAAGCGGAGTATGCGTTGGCGACTCCCCGGCGATGCGATACTTGGCAATTTTCCGGTACAGCGTCATGCGTGACCAGTGCAGCTTTTTCGCTGCCTCGCTCTTGTTCCACTTCGCCGAGAACAATGCTTCCACCAGCGCTTCGCGCTCAGGCAGGGATAGATCTGCTCTGTTTTCGATGAACAATCGCAGATGCCGAGGCAAATCCTCGATCGCAATTTTGCGCGGAAGATCTTTCAGAAATAA
The DNA here is from genome assembly GCA_030045935.1 of Candidatus Sulfotelmatobacter sp. Classification (GTDB taxonomy): domain Bacteria; phylum Acidobacteriota; class Terriglobia; order Terriglobales; family Acidobacteriaceae; genus Sulfotelmatobacter. The sequence continues at coordinate 1,717 of JASIEN010000460.1, read as the reverse complement.
CGCTTCCGTCATATTCTTCAGCTCGCGGATGTTTCCCGGCCATCCGTACGACTGCAAATGACGGAGACACTCGTCAGAAAATTCGGGCACCGAACTGCCGGTATTTCTTGTGAGGTCGCGGCAATAGTGGCGCAGCAGGAAGGGAATATCCTCAGCACGCTCGCGCAGCGGCGGCAGGTGAATGCGCGCGACGTTGAGGCGGTAGAACAGGTCCTTGCGGAAGGTTCCGCCGTTGGTCATCGCTTCCAGATCATGATTCGTAGCGGCCACGAAGCGAATGTCGAGGGGCACGCCACGGTTACTGCCCACGCGGCAAACTTCCTTCTTCTCCACCACGCGCAGAATCTTGGCCTGGGCGCACAGGCTCATGTCGCCGATTTCGTCCAGTAAGATAGTTCCCCCATTTGCTGAAACGAGCAGTCCGTCGCGATACTCATCGGCGCCGGTGAAGGCACCCTTGACGTGCCCGAAAAGTTCGCTTTCGAGCAGGGTGTCGGGAATGGCGGCGCAGTTGATACAGACAAAGGCTTGCTTACGGCGAGAACTGTTGGCGTGGATGAACTCCGCAGCCAACTCCTTCCCGGTTCCGGTTTCTCCCGTAATGAGCACCGTGCTCTGAGATTTGGCGATCTGAAGCATGTCCTGCTTCAGTTCACGCATAATCGAACTGTCTCCGATCATGGAATCGGAGCCTTGGCTGGAGAATCGGTCTCCTGCTGCGCTCGCGCCGGAACACGCGTTCTGCATCCAGAGCCTCTGCGTTCAATGAGCTCTTTTTGCGCCGGACTAACCTGAACTCCCCGAAGAACGCTTGCCCGCTGCTCTCGCATTGCGGCAAGCATCGATCACCTGGAATCTGATTCTCTACGCAGCCTCCACGGCAAATTTGCCTCGACAGATTCTTTCAATTTCTTTTGCGGCGAAATCTCAGGTGATGCTTTCGACCGGTTTACCTCGTGAAACCTGTTCGGAGATATTGGATCGCTCCTCGCCCTGGCGGAAGCTACCAAAACATCAGCAATCCGGGCACGTGGCCCATTCGGTTGATTTTGGGGAATGAGGGGAAGAAAGCTGCGACATTTTAGCAAACAATTTCTGCTTGTCAACGGTTGAGTTGCCGTTGTTACGAAACACGAATAATGGTAGTTTCCAGGCTCATTTCCGCCTCCCTCAGCACAACCGTAAATGTAGGGTGCCCTGATTCCTCAAATCAACCATTCGCACTCGATTCGGCATCCTTAGCTCTGCTTCACCAGAATCTTGCCGCCAATTGTCGCGCATCGCTATTCTCTCGGGAAAGAATATAGTTACCTCTATTACTATTTTGTGATTGAATACTGCTAATTTTGAACTAAGGTCCCTCAAAAAGCCCCGATACCATGGAGCTTTCCACCCTATTCCGGCCTCGATGCTTGGCGGCATAAAGAGCTTCGTCGGCGCGGCGCAGGAGCATCTCGCAATCCGGTGTTTCCTTCTCTCCCTGTTGCACGGAAGCAAGGCCGAGACTGAGCGTAACTGGAATCCGGCCCATACTGGTATCGATCGGCTGATCAGCAACACAGCGGCGCAAGCGTTCTGCGCCCGCGACCAAGTTGGACGCATTACAGCCTGGTAAGACGATCAAGAACTCTTCTCCCCCATAACGCCCGACCGAATCGTAAGGCCTGACGTGGACAGCCAGCCGCCGCGTCACCTCTTGCAGCACGACATCACCAAC
>JASIEN010000459.1 GCA_030045935.1 Candidatus Sulfotelmatobacter sp. | reverse complement strand
GGTCGATTGTACCGAATGTCCATCCTTTGTGGTGTGGTGGCGAAGGCGACGAATGGTGCGTGGGCCGAAGGGCCTTGCTCAAAATCGTGTCCGCAATCATGCAGCCATAAGTGTTCAACCCCGTGCAGCAGGATTTCACTCCCTCACACGAGGCGAAAGGATAACACCCGAGTTTCATCAAGCCGCTAACCGCGAGTATCCAGGTGCCATCCGACATTTACCCATTTGCCGTTCCGGAAGACGAACATTTCCGTGGCACGCCCTGACATCGTCGTCCGCTGGCCGCCCATTTCCGTTTCAAGCCTGAATTTGGTATAGAGGATCGCAGTATGGCCGTACGCCTGAATCTCCGTTTGAGGAAACTCCAGACGCACGAGTTTTCCACCCTTTGCGGCAAAATCCTTCGCCGCAGCCAGTTCATCGTCGCGTGATTGCCATTTCTCGCCGCTGTCGATGGCGATCAATTCGGGGGGGATCAATTCCGCCAGTTGCGGCGTATCGTTTGCAAACCATGCACGCCACACGGCTTCGCGCGCCGCCAGTAAACTCTTTTTACGGTCTGGGCCCATCGGCTGTAGATTTTCCATTGCGGCGGCAATGGAAACGGGGTGCAATTGTGTGTCGGAGCCGACCTGGTTCCAGGCGCCGTCGAGCTTGGCATAGACGTCGAATACGCGAAGTTTTTGTGTGATCGAGCCACCCGGAAATTCATAGGTTACATCGGCAACGTATGGCACGAGCGCTAGGTCGCCGTAGAAAACGACATTAAACTCGACCATCTTGTACCCGGCGAGCCGAACCGGGCCGTTCAGATAACCATCCACATCTTTCATATAGCCGTCAATCCCCTGGATGGCCGTCTGCGACGACGATTGGAAGCCAATCCAGGCGGGCGCGTGCGTCGCGCGGATCGTCGCAGCATCTTTCCTGGTGTAAGCCTCGAAAATCTTGTCGATGTGGTTTCGGATGGCGTCACGATCGGCTCGTCGTGCATCCCCTGAGACTGGCTTGAGCTGCACCGCGTACGATGGCACGGCCACGAGAAGTGCCAGCGCAATTAGAAAAGGCGTTACGATTTTCATTTCGAACCTCCTTCTCCGGGACATCTTCTGCGAACTTTCTAATGACAACAAGAAAAAAGATTGCAACGGCTCTTGCGAAAATTCAATGGAGGCACTTCCGTTTCAGACTCAAAAAGGAAGGAAAGGTGAGCTTTTCGTTCGGAGAATTCAATGCCGGCTGCGCGATGAATTCGATTATCAGCAGTCGCCACCCCCGTTACTTGTTACAGGTTCGAACGCGACTGAGAGTTGACAACCGAGGACGAGAGCTAGGCACAGCCCGCTCAGAAGTTCGTCGCCGTCTGCTGCGGGACTGGTTCCTGCGATGGGAGCAGTTCCTCCGGCGGCTTGCTGCGAACAGCCCGCCGCTTGCGTGCGGGTTGCGCGAAAGGCATTCCTGCCCCGATTGTACACAGCACATAAAACAGTGCCGCGTTGGCTGGAATCTGCAGATTGAAATCGACAAAGCTGTGTACGAGAATTCCGCTTATTCCAAGCATGCATGCCAAAGCCGCAGCCCCGCTCATCTCGACGGCCCAGTTTGTTAGTTTCCTGCTGGCATTCCTGTAAGCAACAACCAGAAACCAGGCCATGGTTCCGAAACCCAGCAGTCCCATTTCGATCAGCAGTTGTAGAAAATCGTTGTGAGCTTCATTGATGAAAAAGTTCGTATAGAAAGTTCGGAATTGCGGGTACACCGCAGGAAATGCGCCCAACCCCCAACCCAGCACAGGCCTCTTGAGGAACATGCGTAAGCCATCCCGGTTGATACCGGTGCGAATGTCGGCGGAAATTTCGGCGCGCGACGAACTTACCGTTGCAATTCGCCTGCTGAGTTCTGAACCACCCACCCAGATCAGCAGACCAGCCACGATGGTCACAAACAGGCCGACGCCGATGGCCGTGCGCAGCCCCCGTCTCTGCTTGAGCAGCAGGACTCCGAGAATAATGAACTCGGCAATAATCGCCAGCATTCCCCCGCGCGATCCGGAGAGAAAGATCGTGCCCGCCATAAGTGCCGCCACCGCGGCCGCCGTGGCGCGAGTTTTTGTAGATGCCATCCGCGTCAGCGAAAGCACGAGCGGGATGGGAACCAGCATTTCCATCAGTCCGGCATAGTGGTTGTGATTCACGTATGGGCCATAGATCCAGCCGCCCATGCGGGGTTGCCGAACCCAGTAGAGCCTGCCGTTCGAGGAAATCCCCTGAATCAACGCAAATCCGGCGAGCGCGACACCGTAGACGGAGAAGACAACAGCAAGAATGCGCGCCTGCGAGCCCCTGATGAGCGACTGGGCTGCAAGAAAACACAGCAGTGCGTATGAGAAATATTGCAAAGCTAAAGAAACTGTGTCATGCGGATATGCCGTGACCCGAAAAACAAGCTGCACGATAACCAGCAAGCCGAATGCCGCCATGGGTGCGAAAACTGGATTCCAGCGAACCTTCAACTCGTCTTCCAGAACCTGTTTCGCAATCCATAACAAAAACAGAACTGCCGATCCCGCCTCCATTAAGAAAATCGACCATGGCTCTACCGCGCCGAAGGCTAGCGGCCCAAACAAGAGCAGACCAAAGATTCCATAAAGCAGCACCGAGCCCACTTGCGTGGCCCGCTGTTTGCGTCGGATGTCGGTGTTACTGGAGTCCATGAAATTCGTACTCGAACTTGTTGATGTCCCACGTCAGATTATCGCTGCCGATGCTTCGCGTCATTCTGAACGGAGGCGCTTTGCAGCCGGAGCGAAGGAGCTCCTGCTACGAAATCTTCTTGTGTGAGATTCCTCGCCCCGCCGGTGAAAGCGCAGGGCTCCGGAATGACACCGATGAAGCAATCCATTGCAGAAACAACCAACACCCGGGCATCACTCCCGCTTCGCGACTAATTTGAAGTCGTCGACCCAGAGCTTACCCCGGATGGGACTGCCCGCCGGTAAACGCCGAACATGCAGTACGAGCAATTTGCAATCGTCCCGCGTAGTGAATTCGCCGTTCACCGATTTCCAGAATCCGGCTTCCTTAAGTTCGTCGCTGTCGTAGAGAATCTCTTGCGTGTATGCATCCTGAATGGTGATGTGAGGCCCTCCCGCGCCTTCCATGTCTCCATTCTTGTAATACGCAGAAAATTCATAATGGGTGCTTGGCTGCACGGCAATAAACTGCCGAATTCCTGCGTCTGTGACCCCGGGGCCGTCGAACGCAATGAGCAGCGAGCGGCTTCCGCTGTGAAAATCGCTGTTGTCGAGAGTAAGGGTCACGCTTTGTTGCTTTTGGTATTGCCAGTCAAAACCTCCGTTCAACACGTCCATGCTGAAATCGCCATTGACAATCAGGTTGCTCCAGTTCGGTATGTAGGAAGACAAGCCGAAACGAGGTGCAGCGCGCTGCCACACCGCGCGCGCCTCGTCGACCTCGCGATGATTGAGCATATACAGCACATAATCGAAAAACACCGGCAGCTCGAATGATTGCGAACTGGCCATCAGCGCAGCCCAAACCTTCTTTGCCGCCTCCGTCTCCTCTTTGCTTGTGAGCAGGCTCAGAAAGGCGATGTACGCTGCAGAACGTACGGGAACCACTTCCCGCAAAAGCAGGTCCACATCGGGCTGGATGCGCCAGCAGAATTGAATGGCATAACCCGCCAGCGATGGTTCATTGTCCAGCACCACGCGGAATTCACGCAGTGCCTTTTCATTCTCCCCTTGAACGATATAGAAATTAGCCGCCTCCCACGCAACGTCGGGTGTGGTCGGATCGGCCTCGAGGGCGTGCTCCAATGCCCAGCTTTGATCAGAAATGTCGCCCAGCACTTGATAGGCTGACGCCAAATCGAACCAATACCGCGCGGAATGAGGATTCAGCCTCACAGCCGCTCGGTAGGGTTCGATTGCCGTTGCCGGATCTCTGGCCACCAGCGCGTAATAGCGGCCGATGTGGTTGCGGTAATCGGCGTTTTGGCCGTCGAGCCGCGCTGCCCGCTGCAAGCTGGCGAGTTCCGGCTTATCGCCATAAACGGATGCCACAAATAGCCGGCCGGCCACAAACAGATAAATCAGGGTGAGCGCTGAAGCCACGGCTATGACTGTATTTTTTTTCCAGG
>JASIEN010000045.1 GCA_030045935.1 Candidatus Sulfotelmatobacter sp. | reverse complement strand
AGCAGCACCACGACTCTTCCATTGGGATGTTTTGGCTTCACATCCATGTAGGCCATTTCGAGGTCCTGCCGCTGCGAATGGAGACGATAGAGTGCCACGGGCCAGGGATAGTCGAAGCCCTCCAGCCGCGGACCATAGACCGGCCCAGTGTCAATGGCTGCGGCACCCTGCGGAGAGTTTTGTGCAGCGGCGGGATGGCACTTCATGCTGACTGAAATCAGGAGGAACAGAATGCAGCAATCTGGAATCTTCACACGAAAATTTCCTTCAGCTGCCGACAGGATAATCAATTATCACTTGATCGCAAAGATCGATCGAAGCGAGGGCGAAGGAACGCGGGCACTACATCAGGAACAGAGGCTTAGCCGCTACTTCTTGAGCAGGCTCGTATGGCTAGCGACGCACTGCCATCGGCCGTCGGTGAACACCCACGTATCGGTGAAACGGCCGATGTGTTCGTACGGTTTGCCCTGGTAGGTTCCCTTGGTGTGATAGATGCCCACGACCACGCCGGCGTCGCCGTACATGCTGACTTTCAGATCATGAAGGGTCATCGTTTCCAATTTGAAGTGCGGGTCGCGGATATCGGCCAGAAACTTGGCCTTGTCGCTGACCTCGCCGTCGTATTCGGTATCGATGAAGTCGGTACCGATCATGGCGTCGAGCGTGCGGGGATCTCGGTTTACCTGGGCTTCATTCCACAGGCGTTCCATCACTAGCAACTTGGTTTCCTGCGAGTCTTCCTTCACCTTGTGGACAGTGGCCTGTCCCATCACGGCTGAAACCAACAGAAGAAGACAGCATGTGATACGACACATCGTCTTGCTCGCCCGCTCATCCCCACGTGAAACGGACGCTAGGCCGAAAGGTAACAGTTGCTTGCCATGCCGACGATGCAAATCTGCAGCGGAGTATTACGGAGGTCATACGGGAACTGCTAATACGCCCATCGCAGCAGTGCTGCGCCCACCGTGAAGCCTGCCCCGACCGACGCCATCAACACCAGGCTTCCCTTTTTGAGCTTTCCCTGCTCAATCGCGGTACCCATCGCCAGGGGAATGGTGCCCGCGGTGGTATTGCCGTAGCGGTCGATGTTTACGATCACACTTTCCGGCCGCAAGCCAAGCCGCTCGGCAGTGGCGTTGATGATGCGCAGGTTAGCCTGGTGCGGAATGAAGGCGTCAATGTCGGAGCCTTTCAGCCCGTTGCGTTCCAGCAGCTTCAGGCAAGCTTCGGTCTGCTTGCGCACGGCGAACTTGAAGACCTGCTGGCCGTCCTGGTGAACGTAGTGCATCTTCCGATCAACGGTTTCGTGGGTCGACGGATGCAAACTGCCGCCGCCAGGCATGTATAGAAAACAGCCGCCCGATCCTTCGATTTCATGAATGAAGTCGATGAGCCCGACGGAATCATCTTGCGCCGGCTCAAGAATCACCGCTCCGGCGCCATCGCCAAAGATGACGCAGGTGGCGCGGTCGGTGTAATCAATTATCGACGACATCACGTCCGCACCGATCACAAGAACCCTCTTATGAGCGCCCGTGGCGACGAACTGCGCTCCCGTCTGCACCGCATAAACAAATGCAGAGCAGGCACCGGAGAGATCGAATCCCCAGATTCCTTGAGCGCCTAATTTGTGCTGCACAAGGCAGGCGGTGGAGGGAAAAAGCATGTCGGGCGTGACAGTGCCGACAATAATGGCGTCAACATCGCTTGGCCCAATGCCACGCTGGGCTAATGCTTTCTTGGCAGCCTCGACCGCAAGATCGCTCGTCGATACGCCTTTGTCGACGATATGGCGCTCGCGGATGCCGACCCGCTCCATGATCCATTCGTTGCTGGTGTCGACCATGCGTTCGAGGTCGGCGTTGGTGAGAAGACGTGGCGGAACATAAGTGCCGAGGGCGCTGATTTTGACTCTGCGTTTGGCCAGAGGGCTGGCGGGTTCGTTCAATGAAGGCTCCTAATTAAGGCGGAACCAGTATTTTGAACGATTGAGGCCGGAATGTCTAACTCCGGCCTCAATTTGGACTGTATTGGAGCAACTCACGAAGCGCAACAAGGAGCGCGAAAGTAGCGCTCAGGCCGCCGGGCGGTCTCGTTCAATCTGCATCCATTCGCGAAGGAAGTTTGGACAGGCCACGATGCCAAAGTAGCGTCCCTCGCCGTTGATAAGATAGCCGAGCGCATCTCGATCGACTTTTTCAAGTGAGGCCATATCAAGCAGCGGCCACAAGCCGCACTCGATGGCCGACGTGACAAGTTGGTCGAGATAGGAAATATGCCCTTCAAGCAAGCTGCCGGAAACGTGAATGGTGACCGATGGCGAAACTGGATTTTCGGGATAATTCCGAATCATTGCCGCTCCACTCCTCAGATTTCTTAGATGCATGACTATTGGACGCGCGGGCGGACCATTTTTTGCGCAAAGAGTTGTAAGAATTTGTAAATCAACCAAGAAAAAAATTCAGCGTGCTTCCGGCGGAAAAGCAGGTGGGATTTAGCCAGGCACCGGGGACCCACTGCACACGCAAGAGCCCGTTACCGTTGCT
>JASIEN010000044.1 GCA_030045935.1 Candidatus Sulfotelmatobacter sp. | reverse complement strand
GTCGATCCGCCAGCATGGGCAAGCAAGGCGCATGCGGCGGCCATCCAGACCGTGCGGCTGAAACCGAGCGTCCCATATCCAACTGCGATGATGAGGTAGCCCAATAGAATGCCGAGCTGTAAACGGTGGTCGCTGCGGCCGGCCCAGCGGGCGGAAACGATAGGCCCGAACAGTGCGCCCAGACCGCGGCCTCCCAGCAGGATGCTCATGCCAAGCATAGCGGCGCCCGCCAGATCTACCCCGCGCCAGTGCACAGCAAAATCACGCGCTCCCATCACGGTAAAAATGACCCAGCTTGGCCCGATCATAAGCTCGCCGGCTTTGGCAAACACGGTAGGCAAAATCGTGCGGTGGCTGCGAATGTAGCGGATGCCCTCGAGAACCGGCGAGTAATCGACCAGGTCGCGCGGGCGCAGGGGTGGGGCCGCCTCGGCATGCGGCTCAGCGAAATGCATTCCGCTGATAAGAATCGCCGAGGCCAGGAATGAAAACGCATTAAGAATGAATACCGCATTGCGTCCGAAGAAGGCTGCAACCACCCCGCCTAGCGAAGCGCCAATGAGAAGATTCACCGACCAAGTAGCGGAAGAGAGCGTATTGGCAACGAGGACTTGATCTTTGGCGGCGATGTTGGGTATCACCGCATTGCGGGCTGGCTCGAAAAACGCTGCCATCATGGTTTCCGCCAGCAGAAGCGGGTATACCAACCACACCGTGGATTGCGAGCGAACGAGCAACATGGCCAATACAATCGCGCAACGCACGATGTCGGCGGTGATCATTACATATTTGCGGCGAACACGGTCGTTGACGACGCCCGTCATAGGGCCGGCGAATGTTATGGGCAGAACCTGCAAAACAAGGGCCACGGCGACCGAGCTGGCATGTCCAGTCAATTGCAGGAGCAGTGTGTAAATCGAAAGTGTGTAGAACCAATCGCCGACCTCACTGACGATCTGCGCCAGCCAGAGCCGGCGGAAATTGCGATTGACCCGCACCAGCCGGAAATAAGATCCGATTGAAATCGTCGAGCGTGAAAGTTCGGGCTGCGGATCCATAGGAATGGTTAGGGTAACAAAGAAAGCAGACCGCGGTTTGACTCTCGCCGGCGCTACGCATAAGATTCACACTCGATTCTGCTGACAGAAGAGCTATCTATTCGTCAGAAATGCTGGGGAAAAGACGCATGAAAAGGAACCTTCGCCTGTTCGCCGTTGTTCTTTTCGCCGCGCTTGCCTTCGCGCAAAGCGATGAGATCGTTCCCAACGAGAACCTGGTCGCTGAGGGCATTCCGAAAATACCGGCCTCGCTCGCCGAGTCGGTTGGCCGCTATAGCGAATTTCGCACGGCTGGATTTGCCAGTTGGCATCCCACGCGGCGCGAAATGCTGATCCAGACTCGTTTTGGCGATACGAATCAGGTTCACATGGTGAAGTTCCCCGGCGGCGCGCGTACTCAACTTACCTTTTACGCCGACCGCACGAGCGGCGCGTGGTACGAGCCAGTTCACGGCGATTCATTCGTATTCGAGAAAGATATCGGAGGTGGCGAGTTCTTCCAGTTCTATCGTTACGATCTGGCGACCGGAGACGTCACTCTCCTCACCGATGGCAAGTCGCGCAATACCGGTCCGATGTGGTCGTATCAGGGAGATCGAATTGCCTATGGATCGACCAAGCGCAATGGCAATGATGTCGACATCTGGGTGGTGAAGGCCAGCGATCCCGCGAGCGCGCGTATGGTGGCGGAAATGCAGGGCGGCGGCTGGGGTGTCAGCGACTGGTCGCCGGATGGCAAACAGTTGCTGGTTACTGAGTACGTGTCGGCTTCTGAAAGTTATGTCTGGCTGGTTGATGTGGAATCAGGCAAGAAAGATCGCCTTACGCCCAAAACCGGAAGCGAAACGGTTGCCTATGGCAACGCTCATTTCAGCAAGGATGGCAAAGACGTTTATCTGACCAGCGATCGGGATTCTGAATTCCAGCGCCTGGTATATCTCGATCTTGCCAGTCGTAAATTTACCGTGCTCACGCCATCGCTCAATTGGGATGTTGAAGATGTTGCTCTCTCCAGGGACGGACGCTGGCTTGCCTTCGCCGCTAATGAAGACGGGATCAGCGTGCTGCACGTGCTCGATACTAAGTCCAACAAAGAAGTTAACGTGCCGAAAATTCCGGCTGGCGTGATCAGCAACTTGGGCTGGCGCAATAACAGCCGGGAGCTTGGATTCTCGCTCAGCACAGCAGGGCTGCCATACGATGTTTACTCGCTAGACCTGGCATCCGGAAAACTCGAGCGTTGGACCTACAGCGAGACCGGCGGCATCAACCCCTCATCCTTTGCCCAGCCACAGTTGGTTCATTGGAAGACGTGGGATGACCGCTCGATTGCCGGATTTCTCTACAAGCCTCCCGTGAAGTTTTCGGGCAAGCATCCGGTCATCGTCGCCATTCATGGCGGGCCCGAAGGCCAGGTGCGCCCGGATTCGATCGGCCGGGACAATTACTTCATAAACGAGCTCGGCATCGCAATAATTTATCCCAACGTGCGCGGCTCGACCGGATATGGCAAGAGTTTTCAGAAGCTCGACAACGGCTATCTGCGCGAAGGATCGTATAAAGACATCGGCACGCTGCTCGACTGGATTCAAACGCAACCCGACCTTGATTCTTCGAAGGTAATGATCACCGGCGGCAGCTACGGCGGATTCATGACGTTGGCCGTCGCCACAAACTACAACGACCGCATCTGCTGCTCAGTCGACGTTGTCGGCCCGTCTAATCTCGTCACGTTTCTGGAGCATACATCAGGCTACCGTAAGGATTTACGGCGTGTGGAATATGGCGATGAGCGCGATCCCAAGATGCGGGCGTTTCTGGAATCGATTGCACCGGCCAACAAAGCGCAGAACATCACCAAACCGCTGTTCGTGATTGCCGGGCAGAACGATCCGCGCGTTCCGGCGAGCGAATCGGCGCAGATGGTCGATGTTGTACGCAAGAATGGAACGCCGGTCTGGTGGCTGCTCGCCAAGGATGAGGGCCACGGTTTCGCGAAGAAAAAGAACCGCGATTTTCAGTTCTACGCAACGGTGACGTTCGTGAGGGAATATTTGCTGAAATAGATGGTCGTTAGTCGCTGGTCGTTAGTCGTCAGTTACGGCCGCAGCTTAAGCTTCAAGTCTTCGGCAATTTGCTTCCCATGAAATCGTCCGTTCTCGATGAAGATTTCATTTGTCCGTGAGCCGGCGACGATCACGCCTGCCACGTAAATCCCGCGAACATTGCTCTCGAGCGAAACCGGATCGCACACCGGACGGCATTGGCTCTCAGAAAGTTCGATACCCATGCTGCGCAAGAAATCATAGTCCGGATGGTAACCAATGAGGGCCAGCACGAAATCATTTCTCAGCCGAATCGCTCCGCGCGGAGTTTCCAC
>JASIEN010000458.1 GCA_030045935.1 Candidatus Sulfotelmatobacter sp. | reverse complement strand
TTCAAGTTTTGGTTTTCAATGGCTCACATTTCGAGATACTCAGCTGGACAACGAACAGGAGCGGCGTTCGGAAGCCGATTTTCGGCGCAGGACGGGCTTAGTGCCTGAAGACCTGGCCGGCAAACTCGTGTTGGACGTTGGTTGCGGTATGGGGCGTTTCGCGGAAGTGGCTACGCGCTGGGGCGCCTGCGTGGTGGGTGTCGATCTTAGTCTCGCGCCCGAGGCAGCCGCAGAAAATCTCGCGAACCGCGACGCTACATTCCTTCAGGCGGATGTGTTCAAGCTGCCTTTCGCGCCGGAAAGCTTCGATCTGATATATAGCCTTGGCGTTCTTCACCACACGCCGAACTGCGAGCAGGCGTTTAAAATGCTGCCTCCGCTCCTGAAGCCGGGCGGAAGGATTGCGATTTGGCTCTACAGCAGATACAACAACTGGTACAAGATGAGCGATCTGTATCGCAAGGTCACACGCCGTATGTCGCCCAAGCTGCTGCACAGGCTGTGCTATGGGGTGATTCCTCTCTATGGAGTGCATCGAGTACTGCGAAAAATTCCTGTATTAGGCCGGCCGGCCAGCGGCGCTCTCGCGTATATGATTCCCATGGCGTTTAATCCGGATCCCAAGTGGCGGATATTGGACACATTCGACTGGTACTCGCCCTGGTACCAGTCCAAGCATACATATGAGGAAGTCTTTCGCTGGTTTGAAGACTGCGGACTGGAAGACCTCCGCGTGGTTTTGCAACCGATTTCGGTGACCGGACGGAAGCCGGTTCGGTGAGCTCCGCGCTTTTACTCGACACCATGAGTGACTAATGCCAATGCCGCAATTATCCAGAAGTTTAATCAGCGGGTTCTTTCAGTCGTTGTCACGCGCTCCCGCCAGTGCGGCTCTTGAACTCGGCGACTTGAGCCTGAGCTATGAACAACTTTGGAACTACGCAGGTCGAATCACCGCGTGTTTGAAAGATGTACTGGATCCCTCTGAGACGGTAGTTGCTGTACTCGGCGATCGTAGTGTTGCAGCCTACGGCGGAATCCTGGGCGTTTTGGGCGCGGGGCGGGGATATGTTCCACTCAATCCCAAATTTCCTGTGGAACGCACGTTGGTGATGCTTCAGGCATCCGGATGCCGAACTGTGGTCGTGGGAAAAGAGTGCGCCGCGACCCTGGAATCACTGCTTCCACGGTTGCAGAAACCGTTGACGCTGATTCTGGCGGATCCCGGCTGGCGGCCGCAGGCCAGCGTTCTACCGATCCACCGCGTAATCCCGGGCGAAAATCTCTCCAAAACATCTTCTCCCTGTGAACCGGATGTGAAGGCGGAGGATACGGCGTATCTGCTATTTACCTCCGGCAGCACCGGCATTCCGAAAGGGGTTGCGGTGAGCCAGTCCAATGTTGTCGCCTACATGGAATATGCGGCGCGGCGTTTTGGCATTCACGGCGGAGATCGCTGCTCCCAGAATTTTGACCTGACGTTTGATCTCAGCGTGCACGATTTATTCACCTGTTGGGATGCGGGCGCTACGCTTTGCCCTTACTCCGCCCAGACGCTGACGCCCGCGGCTCTCGTCGACGAATTAGGGCTGACGGTGTGGTTTTCCGTGCCTTCGGTGGCCATGTTCGCTTCCAAGCTGGGTTTGTTGCAGCCGGGAGCATTCCGCACTTTGCGCTGGAGTCTCTTCTGCGGCGAAGCGCTTTCGGCCAGCCTGGCCGAGGCGTGGCAGCAGGCAGCCAACAACTCGATTCTGGAAAATCTGTACGGCCCAACGGAAGCGACTATTGCGATCACCTGGTACCGCTGGAATTCGGCCACTTCGCCGGCGGAATGTGTACGCGGCCTCGTGCCCATCGGCTGGCCATTTGATGGACAACAAGTATGCGCCGTCGATGAGAATCTTGCTCCCGTCCCTCATGGCGAAAGCGGAGAGCTTTGCCTGGGCGGCTCGCAGGTGACGCGCGGATACCTCAACGATCCCGAGAAAACCGCCAGAAGTTTTGTTCGCCTGAAACATACCGGCGAACAGATCTGGTATCGCACCGGCGATCTGGTGCGGCAGGACGAGAGAGGATGTCTGTACTATCTCGGACGCCGCGACTTTCAGGTCAAAGTGAATGGATATCGCGTGGAGCTGCAGGAGATTGATCTCGTGCTTCGCGAAGCCGCCCGTACCGAATTGGCGGTTGCGATTCCTTGGCCGCTCTCTGACGGTTCAGCATCGGGTATAGTCGGAGTTCTGTACGGATCTGATCCTGCCCAGGACGCGGCCATCATTGCCGCATGTGAATCCCGCCTTCCGCGCTACATGGTTCCCAACCGCATCTACCACTTCCCGCAGATTCCGTTGAACGTGAACGGTAAAATTGACCGCGCAAAAATAGCAGAGATGCTGACCAGCCCGGAGCTGTAAGAAGGAGGTCCTCCCAGAGTGCGGCGCCCGGGGTACAATGAATCGCTGATTGTGACTGCAAACAGCGGAATTTTGCCGTGGAAATTGTGGCGGCTACTACTTTGACGAATGGCGAGGCTAATCACCCTATTCGTGTCGATTGCCGCAGTGATTGCGTCGTTCGCGCTCGGCCCGCCTGCGGTCACTTCTACCCCTGCCGCACCTGCTCCCACATTCGATAAGGACGTCGCGCCGATCCTATTCAAACACTGTATAAGTTGTCATCGTCCCGGCGAGATAGGCTCGTCGGTGTCCCTGGTGTCTTACGACACCGCGCGGCCGTGGGCCGAAACCATCAAGGAAAAGATCTTGCAGCGCGAGATGCCCCCGTGGCCTGCGGATCCCGAGAGGAGCATGAAATTTCGCAACGACCCGCGCCTCACCCAGCAGGAGATCGACACACTGGTCGCATGGGTCAATTCCGGGGCCGCTAGAGGAAACGATGCCGACCTGCCATTGATGCCAACGCTTGGGCAAGGCTGGCTGCACCCCAAAGGACTCGCGCCAGACCTTGTCATTTCGTTGCCGGAGTCTCGACTGGCGGCGCAAAGCGAAATTCCGTACCTTCGCCGCTTGGTGAAAGTACCACTCTCGGAAGATAAATGGGTTGTCGCCATGCAGGTGCTCCCAGGCAACAGGGCTGTCGTGCACCATATGGCGATCACCGAGTTATTTTTGCCGGACGGCGTAACACCCGATAACATTAATCAGCTTGATCTGGTTGCCCGGAAGCTAGGCTTTTCCGGCGGTTTGAATACTCACTTTGCCGTTACCCCTCCAGAGAACCCTGCACTGTACGACATGCTGGGAGTCTACACGCCGGGCACCACCTTTGAGACGTACGAGAACGGCAGCGCCAAGCTGCTGAAGGGCGGCAGGAATTACTACCTCAACTTCAACATTCATTACCAGGCGACGGGAAAGCCGGAAACAGACCGAACAATGGTCGGGTTTTGGTTCCAGTCGAAATCCCCGAAACATCAACTCTTCAGGGTGCCTGCCTGGGGAGAAACCATCATCGTAGATGGCAAGCAATTGTTAACGGATGCTCCGGGAGAGAAAGCCGAGGGCACAACTGTGGCGA
>JASIEN010000457.1 GCA_030045935.1 Candidatus Sulfotelmatobacter sp. | reverse complement strand
ATCGAGTAGAGGGTTTCGCCGGATTTCACGGTATGCCGGAGTTGTTTTGTTTGCTTCTCTGCATCCGACTGCTGATCCGATTCTGTCTTATTCGCACTCGCCACCTGACTGCTCTTGTGTGCATGAATTGCCGGCCTGGATGTCGCTCCGGCAGATACCGTTTCGCTGGGGGTGACAGGCAGATGGAGGTAAAGGATCTTTCGCCCAGTTAGTCCGCTACCGTGAATGCCATTCCAGCGGCGAATCATTTGTGGCGATACGCCGAAGTTCTCGGCAACGGTCTCGACCGTATCTCCCTTGTGAACTTTGTAACGGGTTATTCGGTGGGCGTAGGTCGTACCGTCACTGACAGAGTGTTTGCCGACGGCAAGCGGAATAATGATTCTTGAGCCAGCCCCTAAGTCTGCCCCGTCAGGCAGGTTGGCGGCGAGAATCGATTTCGTGGTCACGCGATAAGTTCGGCTGAGAGAAGCTACGGTATCGCCCGGTTGAACTTTGTGGATGCGCCACCACAATCGCATATCGACGGGAATTGACGCAATCTCCGTTTGGTATTCATCTTTGGTCCCGGCCGGTAGATGAAGCTCGAACTTTCCCTCCTTCGGCGTGCTGTAACGCAGCAGGCTGGGGTTGAGTTCCTGAATCTGCATTGTTGTGGCGTCAACACACTCGGCAACCAGGCGCAAATCCACCGGATAGTCGATGGTCACTGTGTCAAAAGTCTGCGCCTCATCCAGTGAAACGTCGTCAAAACCGTACTGCGTCAGATTCTTGGTCATGATGGTGACGGCCAGGATGATAGGAACGTAGTTGCGTGTTTCTTTTGGTAGTACGTTCCGCCGGTAGAGCTCCCAGAAATCGGCGTAACCCGTGCGTTTCACCGCCGCTTGCACCGTTCCAGGCCCGGAATTGTAGGCTGCCATCGCCAGGTACCAGTCGCCGAACTCTGAATAGAGATCTTTTAGGTGCCGGGCGGCAGCACGCGTAGATTTGACGGGATCTTGGCGGTCATCAACCCACAGGTTGCGTTGCAGCCCGTATCCCCGGGCGCGGCTACCCATAAACTGCCAGATGCCGCGCGCGCCCGCGCGCGAAACCGCCAGCGGATGAAATCCTGACTCGGCTTGGGCCAAATAGATCAAATCCTGTGGAACGCCTTCCTGCTTGAGAATGGGCAGCATTATGTCACGATAGCGGCCCGAACGGGCAAAAGCTCGTTCAAATGTGCCTCGCCCACGGTTGGAGAAGTAGCTGATATAGCCCGCCACTTGGTCGGTCATCATCAAAGGCAGATCGGAGTGCGTCGATTTGATCTCGGCCTGGGCCTTTGCCTTCACATTCGGGTCGGCCGGAGGCGTAATGCCATTGGTTTCATCGATAGGCGCAGGCTCAGACTTTTGAGCTTCGGAATCGGCGGCCTGACTCCCCAGATCCAAGGCATCAATTCCCTCAACGATGCGGTCGAATTCTTTTTCCAGCCTATCGTCAGACCGGATGTCAAGCTTGCTGTCGAGCAAAGCATTCACAGCGCTGTCGAAATGCTGCTGGGCGACATCCGTACTGCCGGAGTTATAGGCGTCCTGCCCCGCCTGATATTCTTTTTCGACCTGGTTAATTAAGTCGCCAACCGCATCCGTGGCGGGCGACGTTTCAGGGCTTGTCTCAGCTTTTGCAGGGACAGCCTTCTGTTGCGGCGGTTCATCCGTTTGTGGAGCGGAAGATTGGGGTTGTGTCGAAGACGTGGTCGAAACTGCCGAGGAGGTCAGCGCCGGCGGCGCCGTTTGGGCCGATAGGAAGGAAGCCGGCTTCTGCGCTGTTTGGCAGGCTGATCCGACAATGGCCAGAAACAAAACTAGAATGATCCGCACTTGCGGGTTTCCAACTCGCATATTTCTCAATTAAATACGGACTCCACACTCCTGATCTGGTCAATAGGTATCAAAAATCGTAACCTGCTTGCTGGCTTGGGTCAACGCCGAAACGGAACCTCGCCCGGTTACTTTAGGAATCCAGCGGGGCGGTTACCGGACGCATCCGTCAGAGGGCAGAATTCAGGCAAAAGGCTTGCATCGCCGCAACTGCCTTCCTAAAAACACCCTAGACCCGCCAGTAGTCGGGCCGCCAGACCCGAACCGCTTTCTTAATATCGGCCTGTGTAAGTCGTTCCGATAAAGCGCGCTCCACCAGATTCGGCACTTCGGGATCCGGAGCGAAGCGCAGAGCAATCAATTGCTGTTCAGTTAGCTCGGGAATTCGTGAACGCATGGGCTCCGGCAGCAGCATCGCCAGCCGCAGGCGTTCTTCCAGACGGATTATACGGTCCTGCACCTTGAGCGAATAGAGCCGGATTTTGAAGATAGCCACTGTTGCCCCAGCGATCAGCAGAAACTGCCAACCAGTGGTGCTATTGGGATGATACCAGAACCGAAAAATCGAAGCGAAAGTCGATCCGCCAAAAATGGGTAGAAGAAAAAAGTGAAAGAGCGGATCGAGTCGCGTGTGATTGGCAAAAGTTTGTGGCATTTTTTCAGCCATGGTACGGAGCTCCTTGGCGGATGGGACAGTGTAGCAAATGAGCGCTTGCCAAACAGCACTGGGCAAGCCCCGATGTAAGGTCTTAAGGCTTGGCTCTTTTGTCGCTCAACCCCCGACAGTCAGGACAAAAGCGGAATCCTTTCCGGTGCTTTGGAATCCAAGGCACACATGAAAGCCCTTCAAGTCAAGCAGGTCGGCGGGCCGGAGGCGATGG
>JASIEN010000456.1 GCA_030045935.1 Candidatus Sulfotelmatobacter sp. | reverse complement strand
ACGGAGGCAATGAAGAACGCGTTTATCACGGATTTTCGCTTGATGGCACTGGTAATGCGGGAACCAGTGTCGAACGATCTGCAAGTTGCCACGACGCGCCGGTTCTCCCTGCGAGAAACAGTCAGCGATAACTTCGCTAACGTGCGAACGCAGGGGGATGCAGTTCTGCTCGAATTCGGGCCGTCGCGGCGAGAAGCAATGCAGTGGCGCACGCGAGCGCAAATTGCACAAGCACGACTGCGCCCACTCTACCTTACACGCATGGCTTTGTGGAAATACCGCGCACAAACGCCGGGGTTCGAATTACCGCCGGAAGTTCTAGCAGCGCAACAGGAGTTCGACAACCAGTCGGCTCTTGCCATGGATGGGATCGCCGATCGGCTGGAGGGTAAATCTCCCGCGGAAAAAGGCGATGTGGAGGGGTCCTTCGAGCACTTGGAGCAGACGGCCAGCAAAGTTGATTCGCAACAACCGCCCGATTCGAAGGCCCCTCAGGTTCGTGCGCTTCTCGCATTGTCCGGTCGGAGCGAACAGTTGACGACCTGGCTCGCCGAGAACGTTTGAGGTTGTTGAGCTTTGGAACCCGTGGTCGTTGGCCATCGCGTCGCAACTTCGCTTCTATTAGGTCCGGCGTTATCGATACCTTAGGCTTCCCAACTCTTGGGAACATTCACGTAGGATCGGTCCAGTTTCGAAACGGAGTCACAACCCAGCAGGTGAAGGGTGCGTTCCAGATCGGTGCGTAGAATCTCGATGGCGCGATCGACCCCGGCTTCGCCCGCTGCCGCGAGGCCGTAGGCGTAAGCGCGACCGCACAGTACGGCGTTAGCTCCGAGGCAGAGAGCTTTTGCGATGTCGGTGCCGCGGCGAATGCCGCCATCCATGAAGACTTCAATGCGGCCCTGCACGGCGTCGACCACTTCTGGCAGGGCTCGGAGGGACGCGGGAAGGCCGTCGAGTTGGCGGCCGCCGTGATTGGAAACCGAAATCGCAGCAACACCTTCGTCGACGGCGCGCCGCGCGTCATCAGCGGTCAACACGCCTTTGATAACGATGGGGCCCTTCCAGTGTTCGCGAATCCACTTCAGGTCGGCCCAGGTCGGGGTCGACTCGGCAAGCGCGGCGCTGACATCGACCAGCGGCATTTCGCCTTTGCCGGGAATAATGACGTTAGGCAAGCCCGGAAGACCGCCATCGCGGAGATAATCGAAAAGCCATCCGGGCCGTGAGAGTATTTGCGGAAGAAAAGGAATTTTTTCGAGTACGCCGCCGCTGATGAGTTCCTTCATGCCGTTGCGATAATCGCGCTCGCGAATGCCGGAGACGGGAGTATCAATAGTGACGACGAGCGCGTTGAAGCCTGCACTTCGAGCACGCTCGATCGCGGCCTCAGCAGCGCCGCGTCCGCCCATGAGGTAGAGCTGATAAAAAACCGGTCCAGTCGAACCCGCGCCGACATCTTCAAGCTTGTGTCCCGAGATGGTCGAAAGAATGTACGCAGTGCCCGCACGGCCGGCAGAGCGGGCGGCGGAAACTTCGCCCCCGGGATGCATGAGACGACTGTAGCCGACTGGGGCGAGCATAAATGGCAGTTTCAGATCAAAGCCGAGGACACGTACTCCCAGATTCACTTTTTCTACCGCGACCGCATGGCGTGGGCGAAATGTAATGTCGTTGAAGACCCGGCAATTCTCGCGCAGCGTGATTTCGCCTTCGGCGCCGCCATCGAGATAGTCGAATACAGATTTCGGAATTCTCTGGCGGGCGATGGGGCGGAAATCTTCAATGCAGACAACATTGGGAGAAGCGACGGAACGCTGGAGTCGGTTCATGAGGCGAATCCGTTAAAGCGACAGCCGGATATGGTAACACTGCACGAGTCAAGAGAACAGGCTTGCCGGCCAGGAGAAATTGCTTGCGCTAGCCGCCAAACTCCTAAGTCCAAAGGCCACTAAGAACAGCCGCAGAGAGCGCAGAGAAAGGCTATTTCGAGCGCGTTTGCAGCCACCCTTCGATGTGCGGCCATGTGATTTTGTCGGCGCCGCTGCCGGCCATGATGCCGATATGCCCGCCGCGCACGCGGAACAGTTCTTTGTCCTTGCTGCTGATCTTTGACATGATCGCTTCCGACTGGCAAGGAGGGGTGATGTGGTCGGCTTCGGCGATCACAGTCAACAGATTGGCGCGAATCTGACTAAGATCAACACGCTCACCGCGAATGATCCACTCGCCGCGCATGAGCCGGTCGTTGCGGTAAAGATCGACGACCAGCTGGCGGAAAGCGCCGCCCGCCAACGGAACGTTATCCGTAACCCAGGTGTTCATTGCCTTCCAGGCTTCGACTACCTGGGGGTTGTCGAGGTTGTCCCAGAGCTTCAGATAGTTGAGAACATAGTTATCGACTGGCTTAAGCGCCTTTGCGCCATAATCGATCATCTCACCCGGCATGTTGCCTGTGGCATCGAGAACCTTATCAACATCGAAATAACGCTCGTCAACCCATCGGGCGAAAGTGATGCCTTGCTTGTCTGAGAAATCGAGTGGAGCGGTCAGCAGAATCAGATTTCGCAATCCATCATCAGCACGAAGCGCCGAGTAGACGGTGGTCAGAATGGCGCCGATACACCATCCGAGCATGCTGAATTCCTTCGAGCCGGAAATCGTCTTCATCTTTCGGATGGCGCGCGGCATGTAGTCCAGCGTGTAGTCGTCAAACTTGAGGCGCTTGTCTTCCGGGCCGGGCGATCCCCAATCGAGCAGGTAAAGATCGTAACCTTGTTTCACCATGAACTCGACAAAACTGTGTCCGGGGCGCAGATCAAGGATGTAGGGTCGGTTCATCAAGGCGAACACGAGCAAAAGCGGTACCGGATGCCGCTTTTCTTCGGGAAGGACTGGAATGTAGCGATATAGTTTTGCCTTGTTCAGCGTCCAGACGACTTCTTTCGGGGTTTGCGCGATTGGAACTTTTGTAGTCACAGCCCGGTTGAAGGCGCTGAGTTTTTCTGGCAACTCCAGAAATTGTTCCGCGACCACCTCCGCCTCCGTCATGGCTACTTCGCCCCTTTCCGCCGGTTGCGTGCGGTCGCAGGTTGGCGTGGGCGAGCCGCCGGTGATGGTTTCTTGACTGAATTTGCAATTTCGTCAAGTTTGGCGTCGATATCGTCCAACTTCATTTCCACATTGGTGAGGCGCTCGGCCAGGCTGATGAAATCGGCGCGCGAGGGCATGCTCAATTGCGACAAGGCTTGCAGCATCGATTTTTCCAGCGCCTCGCGAAACGGAGAAGAAGCCGTTAGATATGTATCCAACATTGTGCCTGTAGCCTTGGCGTAGGCGTCGCTGTTGACCGCGTCGACCATAGTCTTGGCCCAGACATCAAGATAATTGTCACGCACTTCACGAAATGCGCCCACGGGATCAAAATCTTTGCCGTTGGGCGCGCGCTCGTCAGGCATTCGAAACCTCCCGCAAAAAACGTGAGACAGCCACGAAGCAGACCCTGGGTAAGCCGTCTTACCCCGGGCTGTCTACTCAAATTGAAGTATAGCGCCGATTTACGCGGCGGTAGCGCGTTTCAGCGGCTTGGTAGCAATGTCGATCAGCGACTTTTGCGTCTCGATCAGAACGTCGATACCAGTCTGAAACGCTTCGGCAGCCGGGTTCGCGACCTTGAATTTCTTTGCTGTCTCGCGCGCATTCTTGTACTGCTCAGAATAATAATCCAGGGCTTTCTTCTGAGCGGCAACGGTCTGCTGTACGCCCTGCTCGAACAGCGCGGTCACGCCTTCGGCAACTTTCCTGGCCGAGCCTCCACGCTCTTCCGCCAGGTTGGCGATGGCGCGGCTTTGCTCGATTGCGAGGTCGATTGCGCCCTTCTGGGTTTCAACGATACGCTCGAAGCTTTGGCCGAGCAGATCGAAGAAGAACAGGCCGGGGGTCTCGGGCACGAATTCGAAGGTCTTCTTGCAGGTCTCGATGAATTCGGCATTTTGTTCGGCGGCGATTTCCAGCGACTTCTTCTGCAGCTCCGCCAGCCGCTCAACGTTCTTTTTGTAGAGCGGGATGAAGTTTTCGAATGCGAGAGCTGCGGGACCCGTGCCGTTGGTTGACTTCTTGGGGGTAGCCATGTTTTGCTCCTTGTAGAGAGTATTTATGCTATGCTGCATTTATTGCTGCGCTGCAGCATAAGTACATCATAGCCGTTTTCGGAGTGCTGTCAAGCAAAAAATAAGAAATTCCTGGAAAAACCGCATGCCCCCCAAACCCGTGATAATCAAGAAGTATGAGAACCGGCGCTTGTACGACACCACCAACAGCCGTTATATCAACCAGGACGAGATCGCGCGTATGATCCGCGAGGGCCGCGAAGTACAGGTGCTGGATGCGGCCACTGGCGAAGATCTGACGCGCCTGGTGTTGACGCAGATCATCGTGGAAGACGCCAAAGAGCCCGATTCATCGCTGCCGGTCAATATTCTGCGCGAGATGGTGGTCGCCTCCGGCAAGGCCACGCAGGAAAACACTCTGCGCTATATGAAAGCCCTGCTCGACATGTACCAGAATGCTTATCGGGCGCTGGCTCCTCCGCTCAGCCCGTTCGAATTCGTGCAAAGGCCAGCAGCATCTTCTCCTCCTCCGGCACAGGGTCCATCCCGCGAGGAGGAACTACAACGGCGAGTCGATGAACTGGAAGCTCTGGTGCAGAAACTGGCGCAGGGAGAGAAAGGCAAGAAGCGGCGGGCAAAGCCACGAGGCAAGCGCTCATAGCTCACACGCAAGCGTGATGTGCAGCACAAACAAAATACTGCTCGTAGAGTACGCTTGCAGCAGAGGCAGCGGCTCCTGTTTCCCACAGTCGTTGCTGCCAAACAAATCAAGGTGGGGCTCTCATGACTTACGCCAGCGGGTTCGAATCAAACGCCAGCGCGTTACCGCGCAGGCCGTTCATCACTTCTTACGATCTTGGATATGAGTACAGCCAGCAGCACTATATTGCTTTGCAGTGCATGGTCGAGGACGCCGACGAAGAAGCGACTTTTGCTCATGTGCCAACGGTGACGGAAGAAGTAGCAGCATAATTCCACCAAGGATGAGCCAGCTCAGGCGTTGGCCGCGCTTGCGGAGACGGTTTGTTTGTTGCGTACCCACAGCAGGGCGAGCGCGCACGATCCAAGGTGTGCGAGAGCATCTTCTGTGCGGCGGTTGGGGATAACGGGGGCCAGCCCGCCGATCACCAGCCCTGCGCCCTGTGCATCGGCAAACTGCTCGAGTTGTTTGGTGAGCATGTTGCCGGACTCGAGATCAGGAACGACAAAGATATTCGCTTGCCCGGCCACGGGCGAAACCACTCCCTTTGCTTTTGCAGCCTGCTCGGACACGGCGACATCGAAGCCGAGGGGGCCATCAATGAGCGCGCCCGTGATTTGGCCGCGATCAGCCATTTTGCACAGCACTGCCGCATCCAGCGTCGAAGGCATCCGCGCAGAAACCGTTTCCCGTGCCGAGAGAATCGCAACGCGCGGCTGCACAATGCCTAGGGCGCGTACCAAATCGATGGCGTTCTGCACGATGTCACGCTTCTCCTCGAGCGTTGGCGAAATGTTAACCGCGGCGTCGGTGATAAACAGAGGCTGAGAATACGATGGGACATCGGCGACGAAAACATGACTGATGCGGCGGTTGGTGCGCAGACCCTGTGGAGAATCGACAAAGTGCATCAATTCGTCGCGATCCAGACTGCCTCGCATTAAGGCCTCGACTTTGCGCTCGCGCGCTAGTGAAACGGCGAGTTCGGCGGCGGCGTGGCTGTGCAGAGTATTCCGCACTTCGTACATGGAAAGATCGAGATCGATTTGCCGCGCCGCAGCCTGCAGTTTTGCTTCGGGACCAACCAATACAGGAATGATGAGGTGCGCGCGGGCAGCGTCGATCACACTAAGCAATGCGGCGCTATCGACGGGATGCACGACCGCGGTGCGAATCGGTGCGAGGTCTTTCGTCATCTCGATCAGCTTGCGATAGTGCCGGCCGCGCTCGAGCAGTTTGACCTCGGGCAGGGTGACTCGCTCGCGGGAAATTTTTTCTCTCGGTGCCAGAACTTCGGCTGTGCCGCTGATGACGACGTCGCCGTTTTCATTTGTGGCGACGCAGTCAAGCAATACGTGTTTCTTTTCCGGATTTTTCCCCGCGACCTTCACGGTGACCGTGATGGTATCTCCAAGGCAAACGGGATGGCGGAAGCGCAATGACTGTGAGAGATAAATGGCGCCGGGGCCGGGCAGTTGTGTGCCGAGGACGGTTGAGATCAGCGCCCCGCCCCACATGCCGTGCGCGATCACCCGATGAAACATGTCGCTGCGGGCAAATTCTTCGTCGACATGGGCGGGATTGACGTCTCCCGACATGATGGCAAAAAGTTCGATGTCTTTCTGGGCAAGAGTGCGGACAATGCTGGCCGATTCTCCGACTTGGAGCTCGTCAAAGGTGCGGTTTTCGATACGACTCATGCTGCCCCCTAGCCGCTTGCGGCATCGAGGCTAAAAGTGGAATCCTCCGCCGCAAATTAGAACTTCGCCGGTTACGTAATCAGAAAGCGGCGAGCAGAAGAAAAGCACAGCACCGGCCGCATCTTCGGGTGTACCGAGCCTTCCCAACGGGCACCTGGTTTTGAACGAATCCAGCATTGACTGCTGCACGCCGATCTGTATCTTGTGTCCCTGCATTTCGATTTCCGATTGGCCGCCTGCGAGCGGCTGCGCCAGGCGGGTTTCAATCAGGCCGAAACCGACCGCGTTCACGTTGACGTTGTAGCGGCCCCATTCTTTGGCTAGCGTGCGGGTCAAACCGATCACGCCGGCTTTGCCGGCGGAATAACCTGATTGTCCTGCGTTGCCATCGGTGCCAGCGATAGAGGTGATATTCACAATTTTGCGCATGACGTGCTTTCCGGCGGCAATCTCTTTTTTTGCCGTTTCGCGGATAAAGGATGAAGCCGCGCGCAGAATGCGGAATGGAACCACAAGATGAATTTCGAGCATCGCCTGGAATTGCTCGTCACTGGTTTTCTGGATGACGTTATCCCAGCTGTAGCCGGCGTTGTTGACGATGATATCGATCGAGCCAAACGCGGAGAGCGTTGCCTGTACGAGTTGATCAGGAAACGAGGGCTCAACCAAGTCGCCGACGAGGCGCTCGACGCGGTAGCCGGCATTGCGGAGCGTGCATCTGGTTTCGCACAAAGCGCTGTCATCGAGATCGTTAACCATGACGGCTGCGCCGGAAGTTGCCAGCCTGGTCGCAATGGCACGTCCTATACCGCGGCCTGCACCAGTCACCAGCGCAGTCTTGCCTGCCAGCGTAAAGGGCATTTCAATCTTTTCGGGCATTCGATCACCAATGGTGTGGGAATCGAGAATCATCCCCACCTTTCATATATGCCAATCACAGCAATTTTGGGAGTAGGCTACGAACCTTTGCAGGAATGGCGGAAACCAGCTTACTGGGACCCCGCTGTCCGAAGCGATGAAGAAGCCGGCCCATAGCAGCCCTTTTGCAATCCATGCTGCACTGCGGCATACACTGCAGTATAGTCCTTTATCGGCCCTTGTCAAGGGAGTTCAGGGCGGTGCTGAACGGGT
>JASIEN010000455.1 GCA_030045935.1 Candidatus Sulfotelmatobacter sp. | reverse complement strand
TCGGCATCGAGGTTGAAGAACTCGAGTGCCTTGTCATAGTCGCCGTGTTCCAGAAAGGCAACGCCGCAGGAACGCAACGCGGCGCTCTGCCGGTCGAAGGAGCGGGCCGTCTCGCACTGCGCTTCGGCTTCCTTTTCTAACCCCGTATAGCGCAACACATAGGCCACGGCGAAAGGTGAAATCGCGTTACCAGGGTTGTCGCGAAGCATTTTTGTTGCGACGCGGTATCCCTCTAACAACTCGCCACGTTCGGCATGCATCAAAGCCACTCCGTAGTGAGCAGAGGCATAGTGGGGATCGAGGGTGGCGGCCCGCTCGTTGGCGGCCATCATTTTCTTCATCATTTCGTCGTTGCCATTCCCCCGCAAATAGTGAGTTTCGTTGTAATAGCGGCCGCCCAAAGCCAGCCAATATGGTGCATAACCAGGGTCTAACTGAACTACATGTTCCAGCATCGCTATGGCCTTGCGGTTGGATTCGGGATCACCGGGGATCTGTACGGCGCGACTGTACAGATCGTAGGCTTCCTCACTGGTGGGAATAGTGGCCGGAGGGTTCGACCAGGCATCGGTGTTACGCACACCTAACGCCACGGCCAGCCCGCCTTGCGCCTGTTGATACATCTTCTGACGGACATCGATCAGATTCTGCAGCGGCGAGACGATGGTGTCGCGCCACAAAATATGGTTGTCGGCAACATCGACGGCTTCGTAGGTTAACTGCAACTGGTCTTGCCCCGTGAGGAAATGGCCGGTGATCACCGCGGTTACACCCATTTCACTGGCCGCTTTCTGGAGGTCAAGGTTGGCAGCATCATACTTGCGGGTGGTCATGAACGGCCGGATCGGGAGCGGGTGATCGTAGCTCAGAGCCGTGGCGATCTCATCCGGCAGCGCGAAGCGCAGAAAGTCGAATTTGGAATCACCGCCGAGATTTTGAAAGGGCAGCACGGCGACGGTCTCGACGCGAGCGGTCGGCAGCACAGATTTTTTGTGCAGCGAGAAAAACGTAAAGCTGGCTACAGCCACGAGGACCGCCGCCAGTAAAATCCACGGAACACTGGCGCGAGTTTGAGTCCGGCGGCGTTCGGCAAGCTCTTGGCGGCGCGCGGCTTCGAGCTGCTGTTCGCGCTCCGCACGGCGTCGGTCGAGATTGGCCAGGCGGTCAGCGAGTTCAGCGGCGGTTTTCAAGCGGCGCGCCGGATCGCCGCAAGCGGCGTCGGCGATATCTTCGCGCAGCAGCGGATCTTCGATTTCCGCCTCCCACCCTGGCGCAAGCGGTCTGCGGAAGTCCCCGGCAACCATCTGATAGAGCATCACCCCGAGCGAATATACATCCGCCGCAGCCTTCGGCGGCTGCCCCGAAAGAACCTCAGGAGCCAGATACATCAACGTGCCGGTGAGAAGCGTCGAGTTCACGTTGGCGGTCTGTGTAAGTCCGATATTCGTGATGCCAAGGGCCTGGAGACGTGATGGCTCGATCAACGTGGCACTGCCAAAATCCGCAACTTTGACCTGGTACGTTCCATCGGAGTTCGGGGCGACCAGAATGTTGGCGGGCTTCAGGTCTTTGTGCAGGACTCCGGCATCGTGGGCGGCAGCTACGGCTTTGCACACGCCGGCGATAACCGAAATTCTTGCCGGCAACGGGATTTGTGACAGGCCTCCGTTTTGCTCGGCCCACTGGGTGAGATTCGCGCCTCCGTAATCGCTTTCGATCAGGTAGGGAGGACTCTCGAGATTCCATTCGAGCACTCTGACGAAGTCGGCCCTGTCCCCGAGAGCCGCGTGCAGAAAACGGGCGACCGTCACTTCCCGCTTCAGTCCTTTCAGGCGCGTCGCATTGGAGGCAAACTTGAATACGCGAAGTTCATGAGTCTTAGGATGCTCGGCCAGCCAGACTTCGCTATTGGCGGAAAGATCAAGCTGGCGATTCAGGCACCATTGTGGGCGGCCGGGCACGGTATCGCCCGGTTTGAATTCGATCTCCCTCCACGGTGACGGAGCGGCAACCTGCTCCGTTTGCACCGGAACAGCAAGCCGATACCCGACACGGGGTACGGTAAGAATGACCTCGGAGTTTTCGTCGCCGAGTGCTTTGCGAAGCTTCGAAACCGCGGTTGCCAGCGAGCCGTCGACGACGTTAATGCCTGGCCAGACTGAATCCAGCAGAGCTTCCTTGGGAACGATCTCTCCCGCGCGGAGCAGGAGCTGAAGCAGAACTTCGAGAGGCTTGAGTTCGACTTCTGCCGCACGGCCATTTACCCGCAACTGTAAACTGAGCTCATCGAATTCGCAGCCGGCGAAGCGCCAGACACGTCCGTAGCTGTCTGCTGTCTGGTTCTCGACTCGCGTGGAATGCATAAATCCAGTCGAATTTTAGAGTTTCTTGCCGTTCCAGGTAATGCCACTATCGGGTGATCCCGCTCTTGTGCGCCGCCCAGTCACGCGTCAAGCATTTTCCCATAACTCAACCCCGTCAGGGGCCACAAATTTCTCGTTTTTGGCATGACCATGGCCTCCTGACCCGCACCAGAACTACTAGGCAAATTCACATAAAATTGCCAAGAAATCTGCCCGCCGGCGATTCGTGTAGACCAAAACTCGACCAGGAGAATCTAACGGATACCGTCGATGAGCGGGAGCAGGGTCGTCACCGATGGTGCCGCGTCAGAAGTCAAATCGAATCAAGCTGTCAACTTCTGCTCTTGAAGGGATAAATGCCATGCGAAATCAAACGATGAAGATGGTTCTGTTGTTTGCCATCCTTCTGTTCGACGCAATCTGCGTGGGCACTCTGGCCCCGCGATGGCAAAGTGGGCTTGGCTGGGTCGTAACAGCAAGCACGCAGGCATGCCCGAACGATGACAGCGGTTTGACGTTACCACCTGGCTTTTGTGCGACCGTCTTCGCCGACGGCATCGGTCACGCCCGCCACATGGTCGTTGCCTCCAATGGAGTTCTTTACGTCAATACCTGGTCGGGCAGGTACTACGGGAACGATACTCCACACGCAGGCGGTTTTCTGGTAGCCCTGCAGGATACAAAAAGCTGGGGGAAGGCCGACGTCATCGAGCGCTTCGGTGAAACGGTCCAAAGCGGCGGCCACGGCGGGACAGGCATCGGCATGTACAAGGGAGCACTACACGCCGAGATCAACGATCGCATCGTGCGCTATTCATTGTCGGCCGGTTCGATCGTGCCGGGTGGCGCTGAGGAAACGATCGTCTCCGGATTACCGCTTGGTGGGGATCATCCCATGCATCCTTTCATCATCACTTCTGCCGGAAGCATGCTTATCGATGTGGCTACTGCGACGAATTCCTGCCAGGCGCAAAATCGCATGCCTAAATCGCCCGGCCTGAATCCCTGCACGGAACTTGAAACACGCGGCGGCATCTGGCGGTATGACGCGAATAAAATGAATCAAACCTTTTCTCCCGCGGATCGCTTTGCCACTGGGATTCGCAACGCCGAAGGCTTT
This sequence comes from Candidatus Sulfotelmatobacter sp., assembly GCA_030045935.1. GTDB lineage: Bacteria > Acidobacteriota > Terriglobia > Terriglobales > Acidobacteriaceae > Sulfotelmatobacter. The sequence continues at coordinate 371 of JASIEN010000455.1, read as the reverse complement.
GCCATCGAGCCCGATGGGCAAATATTAGTTACGATGCACGGACGCGACCAATTGCACGCAAATTGGCCCGACCTATATAGGGACGATCAGGAAGCAACCCTTCCGGCTGAGGAGCTGTTGCTTTTGAAGGAAAATGGAGATTACGGCTGGCCCGAATGCTACTACGACTCTTTTGCGCAGAAACTGGTGCTGGCGCCGGAGTACGGCGGCGACGGCGGGAAAGCCATCGGGCTCTGCGCAGACAAGATCGGTCCGGTCGCGGCGTTCCCTGCGCATTGGGCGCCAAATGCCATGGTGCGCTACAACCGGGAACAGTTTCCTGCGCATTATCAGAACGGCGTCTTCATCGCATTTCACGGATCGTGGGACCG
>JASIEN010000454.1 GCA_030045935.1 Candidatus Sulfotelmatobacter sp. | reverse complement strand
GTTTCCACGGTTGGAACAAGCGTGCTTCCGCCAGCGCGCCACCGCAGTGGGTGCGGGCCGATCGCGACTAATGACGATCAGGCTTGAGTGGCAAATAAATCTACGGAGACTTGTTAATGCATCGGGAGTCAACGCGATGGATAATCCGAAACAGCTGATTCGCAGGTTCGTGGAGGAATTGTGGAATCAACGCCGATTGGATGTTGCGGATGCGATCTTCGCCGAGAATTGTGTAACACACCAGCTGCGGTCGGGTGCGCCAGTTGATGGGGTGCGGCGAGGCCCACAGGAGATCAAGGAGCACATTACGGGCTGGATCGCCAGCTTCCCCGATCTCCGCTTCAGGATCGAACAGATGGTGAGTGAAGGCGATCGGGTTGTGATGCAACTTCTAATGGAGGGCACGCACCAGGGCGCGTGGATGGGAATTCCGGCGAGCGGCAAGAAGGTGCAGATACGTATGTTTACCGTCCACCGCGTTGAGCAGGACAAGATCGTCGAGGACTGGGTGCTGGTAGAATCTCTCGGCTTCTTTCAACAACTTGGGCTTGTCCCAATCACAGCGGACCTGTTTGCCAATTTTTCGCGTCAGCAAAACGATCGCTGATTATCAGTCGCGGCACTCGTTTGAGCGATTTTGACCGCAATCTGGATTTTTCAACAATCAGTTTCAGTCCGCCGCCGTCTGCTCCAGTTCGCAATTTCTCCGGTTGCTCTGGTTTGTCGTCAGGGATCTCGCTCGGGTAAGATCAGCCGGAGCGTGGAGTCAGGCTTGGAGTGTAGAGGTGAAAGACCTCCTTGTAAGACTCGACTGGATAACCGTTCGCCTTCCAGGCCGCCAATCCACCCTTGAGAAACTTGACCCGGAAGAGCTTAAGCGCCAGCGCCCGACGTAGAACGATTCGACTGGTCTTGTCATCCGGACACGTACAGTAAACAACTGCATCTTTTTCTTTGGGGATCAGGGACGGCCTCTGTAGAACTTCATTTGGGGCGATCCTTTGCGCTTTGGGGATGATCTCAGGATAGGCTAGCAGGTCAAGGGGTTGGCGAACATCGAACAGAAGTACTTCTCCGTTTGATGCCAACAACGTGTAGAGTTCCTCCGCCGTAATACTGTGCTCCTCCATCTGGCTCTGGTTCCTTCGCTGTTTCACACGGAGCGCGATAACTAGAGCGATCGCCACAGCCGCAACGCCCACAACAATCAGAGCCCATAACATCCAGTGTCCCTCCGCGATATCAGATTTCCCCCGGCGGTGGGAGGATTCAGCGGCCGCGATGTCACAAGCTTGCGCCCTCTATTGGCACCTGACTCGGGATGAGTGTAATCGCGATTTAACGTCAATTGACTTTGGCGGCGTCGCCCAAGTCCCTTTTGCTGAACGACTTGCCCTCTTCTCTTCTAGCCAAGAAGGTACGTATATCGGCAATGACAGTTTTGACGGATTGCTAGCTCCGCCCGCAGCCATCAAAATAAATTTTTGCGCGCATGTGTCGTCTTTTGCCCACCATTTCCGATCTCCTGAATAGAGGGGCCTTTGCAAAATCTGGGATGGAGGTTTCTATGACCACGTCGACGTTTTTGAAGGTGGTGATTGGAGGATGGGTAACAACCTTCCTGATGATCGGGACTTGCGCCCTGAATGAATCCGGCGCCTTATTGAGGTTCTGCAGGCGGCTGAGCGATTGGCTGGAACAGCTAGCACCGCAGGGTTCCGTTTCAACGGAGAAGGCGGAGTAAACGGACTTCCAGCAAGATGATTTCATGGTAAGCGATACGCTCCTATGGCGTATAGTCCTTTCCCGCGCAGCGCGATGGCGAGATCCCACGTGTGTTTCCGCGGGCTAGGAGTGCAAGTGGCGTTACGAATAACCGATCGCGAGGTAAATGGCGTAAGCGTGCTCGACATGGACGGCCGCATCGTCCTTAGGGAGGAAAGCAGCACGTTTCGGGAACGATTTAGGGGGCTGATGAACCTGGACGAGAAGGCCAGACGGCTTCGGGGGAAAAATACTAATCGGTCTCCAGAGAGCAGCGCGCCCGACCCCGTTCCGCGCGCTCAGGGGTGAGAGGAGCCTCAGTTCCTCAGAGAGCGTCGGAGATGCTCGGCTAGGGCTGACCCGCTTTCTCTCGCGTGCGATCCCGCCGCGGCGATCAGGGGGGAGTCTGGTATTTCTGCTTGCGACGGAATCCAGTCGGCGCTGACGCGAGCTGCGACCGGAAGACGCCATGCTCCACATTCGGGGCACCGTTCTGATTTTTCACTCAAACGAATGCTTTCAGTCACACGAAGGCGTTCAACCACACGGGAGCTTTCCTTTTTGTGGTTATGGTTTTGCACGTAGATGGCGCCAACATACCATCCAAGCACGAACATCCACGACCCTGCCACGAAGCAATCAAAGTACGACATAGAAGCCTCCTCTGCCCTTGAAAGAGCAACAAAATCCGCCTTCTTCCTGTTGGAGCCCCCACAGGCCGGAAGTGTCTGCATACTGTGCCGAAAAGGGGAACGTGTCCATGGAGCGGGTCTGAAGCGATATCAATTGATCTGAACAATGGAGGTATTTTGACAAGCGGGTAAGCCCCGGCAAGCCGAGAGGTGGAGCGGGTATCGCGATGTAGAACTTCCCCTCGGAATTCGAGAAAAAATGTTATTAGTTGATGCTATCAGGCGATAGCGCTCATTGAGGGCTCTTGAGTTCCAGTCGCGATTTTTCGCCAACCACAAATCCTGGTTTCCAATTTCCGAGTGGCCGGCCAATCGCAGTACCGGCGATGGATATATACTTCCAGAACTTCATCTGCGCACTTCGTAGATGAACGCGCAAGAAGTCTCGGCAGGAGCATGGGATGGCCATTCAAAGGCGCCGACTACTTCAAATGCTTTCGTACGCTCTTGGGTCCAGCGTCATCCCGCTGCGAAATCGATTCGCTATCGCGGCACAGAACCCCGCCCCACCGGCGAGTTCAGCTGCGCCTGCCGGCGCAGCCGTTAAACAGGAATTGGGAGGAACGAAAATGGAAAAAGTAGCTGGAATTGGAGGGTTGTTCTTCCGCGCTCACGATCCCAAGGCGTTGGGGCAATGGTACCTGCAACACCTGGGGATAGCGCTCACGCCCACGGGCGAGGGCGGAACCGTTTGGCAACAGGAGGCCGGACCGACCGCGTTCAGTCCCTTTCCCGAGACGAGCAAGTATTTCGGGGATGCCAACAAAGTCTGGATGGTGAACTTTCGAGTGCACGACCTCGACAAAATGGTAGCCCAGCTTCGAACGGCAGGAATTGAGGTCAAAGAACCGGAGACTTATCCTAACATTGGGCGCTTTGCTCGTTTGCATGACCCCGAGGGAAATCCCATTGAGTTGTGGCAACCTGCATAATCCGGGGCCCCACATCAGGCGCTCGCAATGTATGACTCTTGGCGGATTACGCGCAATCCGGAGCTCAACTGACGAAAATTGTATTCGGGCTCAGTGCTCACGCTGGGGTGTTCAGCGGCTTCGAGGCAATTCGAAACCACGAATTTGATCCTATTGAAACCAAGCCATGCGGGAGTCTAAGCTTTCCCCAAGCGCAGGAGGGCAAATGGGAGATAAACAGATACGCGCGGCACTGGATCAGCACTGGGCGGCCTCCGATGCCAACGATTTTGAAACCGAGCACAGCATCTATCTCGACGACGCGGTGCTGGAATATCCACAGTCAGGCGAGCGCATCCGCGGCCGCCGCAACATACAGATCACCCGCACGATCCAGCCCAACAGGAAGCGCTTTACTGTCCAGCGCATTGTTGGCGGCGGTGACCTTTGGGTCACCGAATTCATCCTGTCCTATGACGGCAAGCCATCCTACACCGTGAGCATCATGGAGTTCAGGGGCGACAAGGTTGCGCGAGAAACGCAGTACTTTGCCGATCCATTCGAAGCCAGCCCTGCTCGCGCTCCATATGTGGAACGGATGGACACTCAAGCAGCTTGAAGTGTCGCATTTCCAATTTACGGGGATGTTGTAACGCCGGATATGGCTAAGGCGTCCGGTAATAGTCGTGGCACTTGCGCTCAACGGCACAACGCAAATGGTATCGAGAATGCGTGCGTCCTCTAGAAATGGTGGGCGCTATAGGATTCGAACCTATGACTTCCACCGTGTGAAGATGGCACTCTACCGCTGAGTTAAGCGCCCACGATCGTGCGGTAAGTCCATCATTATATACAAGTTCTCCTTTCGCTTCTCGTCGCTGAAATGTCCGGCGCTGATCTAAATGAATTAGATCAGCACCGATCATCCCTGAGTGCAGCGCCTGATTACGCGCGACCGCAGGACTGCCCCAACCGAGATTTGATGGTGACCATTGGTAACCCGGTTTGTCTGATAATAATGTCATCGAAGCTTGCGGCCGTGCTGGAGCCGGCTCTGATACGCCGCACAGGTTGAGGTGTTGGATGTCCTCGCGATACTTTGCTGTGCCTGCACTGGTAGCGTGCATGCTAGTGGGCCGAGCACGGGAACAAACTACAGCACAAAGTAAGACCCCAGCGGCTACTGATACCAATCAAAGCGAAGTATCAATTCGGAGCACCGAGGCTGCGATCAAGGTGCAAGTGAATCTAGTTTTGGTGCGCGTCGTGGTCAGAAATTCTTCGGGAAAGGCGGTTCCGGATCTGAAGCAGGAAGATTTTCAGGTCTTCGATAACGGCAAGCGACAAAAGATTTCGTCATTCAATGCAGAGACGCTGGAGTCGCAGGCAAAGACGGCGGCGGTCGTAGAAACATCGAAAGAACCGAACGGCGGGGAGACTACCGAGATTGTCAAAATGCCGGCCTCGCCACAGCGGTTCTTAGCTCTTGTCTTCGATGATTTGCACATGAAGGCCGCGGACGCAATGGCTGTCCGGTCGGCCGCGACCAAGCTGTTTGCGAGTCTGATGCCGACGGACCGAGTGTCGATTTATTCGACAGGAGGCGACGTAAAGCAAGATTTTACGGATGATGCCCAAACATTGCGAAAGACGCTCGCGGCGATCGTTCCTCATCCTGCCAAGGGCGAAAGCGAACTTAACTGCCCAAACATAACCTATTACCAGGCAGACCTGATCGTGAACAAACACGATCGGGATGCGATCATCACCGCGGCGCTCGACGCGGACGCGAACCAGTGTCCTGTTGATATCGGCGCCGATGCGCAGCAGATATTGGAGCAGGGAGACGAGTTGACGCGGCAGGGGTATGAGCGCCTGGAAGACATCGTAAAGCACCTGTCAAATATGCCTGGGCAGCGGGTTCTGGCATACGTTTCGCCAGGATTCCCTTTGCCAGACGAGGTAATGCCGACCGGCTCGAATTTGATCGGGCAGGCGATACGGGCGGGAGTGGTCGTGAATACGATTGACGCGAGGGGTTTGTACACGGCGGACGCGCTGCCGGACATTGGCGCGCCCCCGCAACAGCCCCCGTCGCCGCCGCCCCCAGACTCCGCTGTGGGAGACTACCAAGCAGAAGAAGGGAAATATCGGATGCAAGCCCAGTTCGAGTCCGGGCAAGTGCTTGCCGGACTGGCGGCGAGCACTGGCGGAAGATTTTTTCATAACCGAAATGATTTGAACGTGGCGATGAGTGAGGCGCTGGAGGCACCAGCGGTGAGCTATGTGCTGGGATTCGCCCCGCACAACCCGGTCGCGGACGGAAAGTTCCACAAATTGAACGTCAAAGTAGCCGGGAGGAAGAAATACCAGATCGAGGCCAGGAACGGATATTACGCGGTGAAGAAGCCATCGGATCCGGAGGAGGCGGCAAAGCAGGAGGTAAGAGAAGCGCTGTTCTCGCAGGATCCGATCGTAGGAGTTCCGCTGCAGTTACGGACGGAGGTCACGCAAACCGAGGCAATCTCAGCTCAACTGACGGTGCTTGCGCACCTCGATATCAGTGGGATTCATTTTCAAAAAGCAGAGGGGCGAAATCGCAACGATCTGCTCCTGGCTACCGGGTTGTTCGACAGAAACGGGCAACTTGTCGACGCGCAGATGAAAGGGGTCTCACTGAAGTTGATGGATTCCACACTGGAAAGAATGAGGCAGGAGGGACTGACATTCAAGACCGTATTTGCGGTGAAGCCGGGGACATACACGGTGCGTGGCGTGGTGCGAGGATCGGAGGGAGATCCTCTGACGGCACAGAATTTGACGACTGTGATTTCTGGTGCGCCATTGAAAGGAAGCGAAAAGAAGGTGAGTTTTCAAAACATCCGATGGGCGCCCCCAAACGTGGACGTTCCGCTGAAATCGCTGTCGAACAATCCAGTCTGCGATCTCTCCGATGTACTCGACCACGCTGGCGCAACCGCTCTGACCCTGGCCTCGAGTCTGGAGAGATTTACCGCGCAAGAACACATTGACTACGTCATGCTCGATCGCGCTGGCATGGTGGAAGCATACGATTCAGGCTCCTTCCAATATGTCTATTCGATTGAGCAACAGCCTGGTGGCGCCGTCAGTCGCGAATACCGCAAGCCGATACGGGGCAGCCACTTATTTCGGGCGATGGGAC
>JASIEN010000453.1 GCA_030045935.1 Candidatus Sulfotelmatobacter sp. | reverse complement strand
CCACCCGGTTGCCATCCCCAGCCATAGCCGGGAACGAAGGCCCAGTTACCTTAGTTGTAAGGCAGCCAGCCCCAGGGATAAGCGGACGCCCACAAGAATCCATATCCCGGATACCATGACCACGCGCCATCCATAAACGGATCCCAGCCGGAGCCCGCAAAATATGGTTGCCAGAGATTGCCATAGCCGGGAACATTGGTGTAGCTGCCATAGTAGTTGAGGTCACTTGCGCCGTAACCAACGGGCGTCTTGTTGTTTTTCGCGTACTGATCGTGGTAGTCACTTGCCTGCTGGTCCCATTCGTCGTAAGGATCTGCCACAACATTCTTTGCTACGGCGGCGCGGTCATTGTCTTGTACGTCGAAGCTGACCATCTTGTCTCTCGCGACTTTCACCGTGCCAGCTGCTCCCGTGACTTCAATTTCATTTTTGAAGCTGGCAACCTCTGCGCTGTTCGCCGAAGTGGTCACCCGGAAGTGTGCGGGCTGCGTCAGCGAAACTTTCTCCTGCGAAAAATTCAGCGTGAATTCGTCGCCGCTTTTGCCGAACCAGTTAACGTAAGCCCTCCCCTCAACCAGCTTGACTCTGGAAATACGCTTTCCATCGTCGTTCGCATTAAGCGTGTCGAACTCGACGGTAGTGCCAGGCGTAAGTCGAAGCGCGCTGCCGTCTTCGAATTCGATTTCGGCGCGGCCATTGTTGAGTGTGCGCAGTTCAGTTCCCTGCGTAATGGGGAGATTCATGAACGCGGTTTCGAAGCCGAGCCCAGAGTTCTTATTGATCTGCACCGTGCCCTGCACGTCGCTCAAGCGGACGATGCGCACCTGCGATTCGGCCATGGCGGCCAGCGAAAGAAGCATTGAGGTTAGAGTTGCCGCGAAGATCGAACAAAGAAAGGAGCGAAGTCGTGGATTCAACATAGACCACCCCTGAACTGCCTTATCTGTTAAGCCTATTAGAGCACGGATCGCCCGAGGAAGGTTAGCTTCAAATTGTCAAATCTATCGCCGGCGAGTGCCCCAGCCTGTCCGAATCCGGGGGACCATTGACTTGCCTGAGGCGCGTCCGTAGCATTACCGCCATTCGAGCTTTCTTTCGGCATTATGATCGGCGAGACCATTTCGCACTACCGCATCCTCGAAAAACTCGGCGGTGGGGGGATGGGTGTCGTCTACAAGGCGGAAGACGTATCCTTGCGACGATTTGTGGCCCTGAAGTTCCTGCCCGATGAACTCACCAAAGACCCCCAGACTCTGGCCCGGTTTCAACGAGAGGCGCAGGCTGCTTCCGCATTGAATCACCCTAACATCTGCACCATTTACGAAATCGGCCAGCAGGATGGCAAGCCGTTCATCGTCATGGAGTTTCTTGACGGCATGACTTTAAAGCACCGCATCGGCAAGCGTCCCATGGACACGGACCTGATTCTTTCTTTGGCCATCGAGATCGCGGATGCCCTGGATGCGGCGCACGCCAAGGGAATCGTTCATCGAGACGTCAAACCAGCCAACATTTTTGTGACGGAACGTGGGCACGCAAAGGTACTGGATTTCGGCCTGGCGAAGGTCACCGCGCAGACTGGCACACCAGCCGCGGGTGGATCCCTTCCGACGCTCGACTCGAGCCCTGACCGCCTCACCAGTCCGGGAAAGGCGATCGGCACGATCGCATACATGTCCCCGGAGCAGGCGAAGGGAAAAGAGCTCGATGCTCGCACCGACCTGTTCTCGTTCGGCGCGTTGCTGTACGAAATGGCCAGCGGGCAGTTGCCCTTCGATGGCGAAACCACCGCCCTCATATTCAAAGCCATCCTCGATTCCGATCCCCCGCCGCTCATTCGACTTAATCGGAATATTCCTCCTGAGTTAGAGCGGATCATCAACAAGTGTTTGGAGAAAGACCGAAATCTGCGCTATCAGCACGCGGCCGATATTCACACCGATTTGCAGCGGCTAAAGCGCGATACAGAGTCGCACAAATCGACGCCGGCGGCAGAGACTAGGCCCGCGCCGCGTAACCAACGGATACTCTGGATAGTTGGAGCGGCGGCGCTGGTGCTCATCCTGGCTGGGGCAGGCGCCTATTACCGCCTGCATCGCCCGCTCAAACTCACGGAGAAAGATACTGTTGTACTCGCGGAGTTTGTCAACACGACGGGCGATCCGGTATTTGATGGCACTCTGCGACAAGGATTATCCGCACAGCTAGAGCAGTCACCATTTCTCAACCTGCTGTCCGAGGAACGCATCGCTCAGACGCTCTCTCTGATGGCCCAACCCAGCGGCACACGGCTGACTCCGGACCTGGCTCGACAAGTCTGTCAGCGCACAGCCGGCACGGCAGTTCTGGATGGTTCGATTGCGCAGGTGGGCACTGAATACCTTTTAACGTTGAAGGCGGTCAACTGTGCAACCGGGGAATCGCTGGCGAGTGCGGAAGCGCAGGCCGTTGATAAGAATCACGTGCTCGATAGTTTAGGAAGGGTGGCATCCGAAATCCGCAGCAAGCTTGGCGAATCGCTGGCCTCCGTGCAGAAGTACGACGCCCCACCGGAAAACGTGACCACGGCATCGCTGGAAGCGCTCAAAGCTTACGGCAACGGCTATGAGGAATCGACCGTCAGAAATGACTTCGCCGCGGCTATCCCGTTATTCCAGCGGGCTATAGACCTGGACCCTAACTTCGCAATGGCGTATGCCCGCCTGGGAACCAGCTACTTCAACTTGGCCCAGACCGGCCGCTCCGGCGAAGCTGTACGCAAAGCACATGAATTGCGGGAACGCGTGAGCGAACAAGAGAGATTTTACATTGACACCCATTACGAGCAATTCATGACGGGCGACCTCGAGGCCGCCCGCAAAAACCTTGAATTGTGGGCACAGACCTACCCACGCGATGATGTGCCATCCACAAACCTGGCCGCGGTGTACGTTCAACTCGGCAGCTACGACAAAGCGCTCGCAGCATGTCAGGAAGCTCTGCGAGTGAACGCCGCAAATGGAACTGCCTACGCAAACCTTGTCTCGGCTTTCCTTTATCTGAACCGCCTGGAGGAGGCCAAAACCATGGCTCAGCAGGCGCAAGCTCGTGGCCTTGATACTCTCCAAATTCACGCCTACCTGAACCTGGTTAATTTTCTCCAGCATGACCCTGCGGGCATGGAGCGAGAAGCTGCTGGCCTAATGGGCAAGCCGGGCTATGAAGACGTCATACTCTACTTCGAATCGGACACCGCAGCATACGGGGGACAATTTAAGAAAGCGCGCGAGCTGACGCGGCGTGCAGCCGACACCGCCCAAAGAGCTGATGAAAAAGAAACCGCAGCGAGCTATGAGGCAGAAGCTGCGGTGCGCGAGGCATTGGTCGGGAACATGGATGCTGCCAAACAGGAGGCCCAGGCGGCGCTTGCGCTCTCAAACGGCAGAGATGTAGAAGCGATGTCGACATTAGCAGTTGGTCTCTCAGGCGATGCCCCACAAGCTGCTCGCCTGACTAACGACCTGAGCAAGCGGTTCCCTCAAGATACCGTAGTGCAGTTTAACTATCTGCCGACAATTCACGCAGCCATCGCTCTTGCGGCAAACGGCGCAAGCAAGGCAATAGACTCGTTATCAGCCGCCGCTCCGTATGAGCTCGGGGCTCCCGCTCAGACCTTAAATTTTAATCTCTATCCACTCTACCTGCGCGGCCAGGCATTTCTGGCGGGGCATCAAGGCTCTGCTGCCGTTGCTGAGTTTCAGAAAATAATCGAACACCCCGGCATCGTCTTAAACGAGCCTCCCGGTGCGCTGGCTTACTTGCAACTCGGTCGAGCTTACGAAATGGCAGGCGACCAGGCAAAAGCTAAGACAGCCTACCAGGACTTCCTCGCTTTGTGGAAAGATGCTGATCCCGACATCCCCATTTTGAAGCAAGCAAAAGCGGAGTACGCGAAACTGCAATAGATCCGGGTTCAATGCATCGTGCGGCCCGTTTCCATCAACTCCTTGGCGCGCTCCCGGTCAACGTTGATCACTGAATTATCGTCGACGATCTCGCGCAGGACTGGCTCGATGCTGTGGATTTCGGCCAGTTCATCGTTCTTCGCCTGACCTTCCATGCGCTTGAGCTCATCATCAAGCGCCAGCTTTTGATAGCGATGGTAGTACGCCAGGCGGTGGCCGTAATCCTGGGTAGCGGCAATCTGCTGAAAAAGCGTTGTCAACTGCCGGACGGGCTCCAAGTTGGAATAGTTGTAGCGAGCTTTGGTAGAACGCTCGGCGTCGTTATAGCTAAGCTCCTTGGTGCCAATGAAAGCCAGCTTGTTGTTGCCCGAATCAACTTTGCCGGTAAAGAATTTCGCCTGCTTCGCCCAATCGAAAATTCGCTGGCGGTTTGCCGGTGATATCTCGAAGTCTGAGTGGTAATTCTCTGGATCGGAATCCGCATCAACGGAGCAAGTGCATTCATAGCGCGCGTGGCCGTCAGCAGCGACATTGATTGAGTAGTGTGGAGGAGTCGATCGGGGGAAATCGAGAGTAAAGGTGATTGTGGGCGTGGATTGAGGGTTGGTTGCCAAAGATTGTTGCGCGGCAGCAGATCCAAAAACGCCAGAAAAGACGATTAGAGTGAGAAGTGCAACTTGTCCCATAGAATTACAGATGACAAACGGTAATACCTCCGCGGCTAAAGCCGAGGGGGTTTTCTGGCGCTTGACGGCACGGCCAAAGCCGTGCCCTTCCCGGTTTTATTTCTGGCTCTTAACGGCGCTGCTGAAGCGGTACCCCTTCCCAAACCGGCGATCTTTCTCACCGGGCAGCCATCTTCTGTTTTTGCAGTGTTTCGAGCGTATGGAGATGGCATATAGCAATCGCGAGCGCGTCGGATGCATCCATTGGTTCAGGCGGTTCGGGCATTCGCAGCAGGCGCGTCACCATTTGCTGCACTTGTTCTTTCTCGGCGCGGCCATAGCCGACCACCGATGATTTGATGGTGAGCGGAGAGTACTCGGCGACTTCCAATCCTGCTGCTGCTGCCGCCAGCATAGCCACGCCCCGCACCTGGCCGAGCTTCAAGGCCGATTTCACATTGACCGCATAGAAAACTTCTTCGATGGCTACCTCGTCAGGAAAATGCTCTTGGATGAGCGCTCCGAGACCATCGTAAATGTGTGCCAGACGGCGCGCGAGCGGCTCGCGTGGCGACAGGCGAATCGCGCCGCAACTCAGACAGACTAATTCTCCCGCGGGACTCTTATCGACCACACCGTAGCCCGTGTATTCGCCGCCGCAGTCGACACCCAGAACTCGCATGTGAGTGCAGTGTAGCGCGGAACAGGAGGGACATCCTAGTGCCGTTTGCTGCTCCGGCTGCCGGGTGGTTGAGCTTCGTCCCCCGAAGGCTGCAGGGTTAATGGTAACCTTAGTTCATACGACATGTGATCGCGGCGCGTATCGCTGACGGCCTGAACTGGCCACGCCCTATACAGAGGCTTTAATAATGAGTGATTAGGCGAGTGCATCGGCGCAGAGCGAATCTGGCGAGGGAGTTGAAGGATGAAGATTGGCATGTTGACGGGCGGCGGAGATTGTCCTGGCCTTAATGCCGTCATTCGCGCCATTGTCCGCAAAGGCACGTTCACTTATGAAGACGAATTCGTGGGATTCCTCGAGGGCTGGCGCGGCCTGATTGACAACATGAGCATGCCGCTCGATCTCGACTCGGTGGCTGGTATTCTGCCGCGTGGTGGCACGATTCTGCGCACTTCACGAACGAATCCTGCCAAGCGTCCCGATGGGATTGAGCGCTGCATTGCAGCTCTTGAGAAGAACCAGATTCAGGCTCTTATCGCGATCGGCGGCGACGATACACTCTCGGTCGCGCAGAAGCTGCACGAACGCGGCGTCAAAGTGGTGGGCATTCCTAAAACGATCGACAATGACCTTGGCGGCACCGACTACACGTTCGGATTCGACACCGCGTGCAATATCGTGTGCGAGGCTCTGGATCGCGTGCATACCACGGCGGAGGCGCACAATCGCGTGATGGTGGTGGAAGTGATGGGGCGCGACGCCGGATGGATCGCGGTTTACAGCGGCATCGCGGGCGGGGCGGATGTAATTCTTATCCCCGAGCGCCCGTTCGACGTCGACAAGGTTGCCGAGTCGATCCGTCAGCGGCACGAGCGCGGACGTTATTTTTCCATCATTGTGGTGGCAGAAGGGGCAAAGTTTGCCTCCGAGCCGGGACCGGGGGCTCCCATACTGCAAGATATGGGCAAGGATGAATTCGGACACGCCAAGCTGGGCGGCGTGGCCAACATTCTCGCCCGTGAAATCGAGAAGCGCACCGGATATGAGACTCGCGCCGTCGTTCTGGGCCACATTCAGCGCGGAGGGTCTCCCAGTGCATTCGATCGCGTGCTAGCCACGCGTTATGGACTCGGGGCGATTGATATGGTGCACCGCGGCGAGTTCGGATCGATGGCTGCATTGCGGGCAAACAGAATTGTTTCGGTCCCTCTGGCCGAGGCCATTTCTCGCAACCGCGTAGTGGATGATGAGGTGATTCAGACAATGGAGGGACTGTTCGAGAAGCTGGAGAACAAACAGATGGTAGGGAAATGAAGCAGTTTTATCGGCGTCAGCTTAGTTTCCAAACAGGAACTGCAATGCCTCGGGAAATCGCCCGGCCCATGCGCTTTCGTTGTGCGCAGCACCCTCCTGGATAACGACCTTCAGGCGCTTCTCGCTGAGCACCGCGCGGCGTATGATCGCGGCGAGCTCGCGCACATCGTCTACTACTGTTTGGCTGCGCTCTGCATTCGAAGCTTCAGATGTTCCGACTCCCAGGAAAATTCTTTCCGGCCAGATTCTGACTTTCCTGCTGTCTTTGATCAGTTGCCGGGCCGAAACCCATAGTGAGGGGCTTTCGAGCAGCAGCTTGCCAAATGTTCCTGGGCGCACCATCGCGGTATAGAGCGCAATCAACGCCCCCAGTGACGATCCTCCGAGCCCAATATTTCCCGGATCGGACATAGCGCGATAATTTCTGCACACGAAGGGCATGACTTCCAGCATCAGAAAATCAGGATAACGCCGCCCCAGCACGCGCAACATCATGGGATTCACCGACCGATACGGCGTATATTCGCGTATACGATCTTTGCCCATGTTATCGATGCCAACAATGATCATCGGCGGAATCGCTTCTTCGCGGATGAGCCGGTCTGCGGTCTCGTCAACTTGCCACTCGACGCCGCCAAAGGCCGTGGAAGCCTCGAACAGATTCTGGCCGTCATTGAGATATAAGACCGGGTAAGCCCGGCTTTGATTAGCTGCATCGTCGTATCCCGGCGGGAGCCAGATGCGAAGAAAGCGCGTGTTGCGAAATATGCGGCTGGAAAAACTATGCAAGTGAAGATCGCCGGTGGCTCCTGTAGCTCGGAGGAATTCCGTCTGAGGCTCGGTGCTGCTTTCAGCTGTCAGGGTTTTTGCCATCGGAACTCTATTTGGACCGGCTGGATGGTCGAGCTTTTCACCGGTGCAACTGATTGAGTCGCATCAGCTGGCGGTCCCGTACCTTCAGCGTTGCCGCCAGCACGGTAATGGCCGCGATCAGCGCCAGCGAGATTAAACATAGGATGCACCAGGCATCCAGCACGAATTCTTCGATATATGTGAGGTAGAGTGCAAAGGCCAGACCCAGTCCTGCTGCCACGAGTAATAGTACAGGCGTTTGAAGCCGTGACCGGTAAGCTGTGGCTAACAGCAGCAATGCAAGGTATCCCACAACCCCGACGGCTGCTACTGGAATCCCCATCACTTGCGACCACTCACTACGATTTACGATATCGCAGTTGAATTTTTCTCCGATGTCACAGAATTGTGTGGCTGATTTTGCATAGTGTCGCTGAAGCGAGAAAGCGGAATCTATTACTCCCGCCAGGGCCAGGACTGCGATGAGCGTGAATATAAGGCCATTGTTTTTGCGTGAGGAGTTTACGATCACGGCAGGCTACATCCAGTTTTGTCACTCAATTCCTGCAATGGAAAGACGGCCTCCACCAACCTGGTGTCCGATCCAAACTGCCATGAGGGAAAATGCTGCACATTCGCGGCCTTGCACGCGGGCGTCATTTCGCGGGAGCCTTTGATCGCGCACTCCACGTAATTCACGTAGCGGAACGACCGGCTGAATTCTTCCTTCTGTTCGGCGCAGTGTGAGCACCAATACGCGCCGTACATCTTGACTCCCTTTGACGTGAGGCACTTGGCGAAATCGTCGTAGCGATGACTGTCGTGATACCACCAGACGCTATACCCGATAACAACCACCGCAATGATTGCGGCCCAAACGAAATGCTTGCGCGAGAACGTGATTCTCTCTGGTTCGGCTACTCGCGCCTGCTGGCGTTTTCTGCGCTCTTCAGACATGGCTTTTTTATATCACGCCGTTCCGCCGTGAATGGAGTTTACAGTGGACGTGACTTCCAAGTCCCCACTAGCGCGGCGAGCTGCACGAGGCACGCAATAATCAGGACTACAACCGCCAGTCGAAATATAGGCGCATCCAGCGACTCCACGGGCATGGTCGTCACTAGCAGTGCAGGAAGGCAAAGCAGGGTAACTGCGTTCAGCGTTGCCAGCCGCAACGCCCACGGCTGAGCGAGCGATCTCCCTGCCCAAATAGTCGACACTCCCAATGAAATCAGAAGAATTCCGGCAAGCACAAAATTGAGCCGCATGGCTGCGATGGCCAGTGCAGCGCTCTCAGAGCGCAGCTGGCGACCGAACCACCCAATCAAGAATGGTGTCGCAATCAAATGAATGACGCCCAGTGCCACCAGAAGAAACCCGGTCGCCTGTGTCAGTGCAGCGGCGTGGTGTGCGAGCTTCGACGGCATACTGATCTCTCCCTGCGTGTCGCGACTATGCTACAACGTCCAAAGCGCCGGGCAGCACGTCGATTTGCTCGCAATGCAAAGTGAGCACTTCTCCATCCACCATCACGTCTACCGGGGTATCGAGATCGAACTCAACCCGCTTCACAGCTCTGCGTTCTGCCAGCGCATGGTCGATGTGCGTTCCGTCATAGAGCCGGGGCAAAGTCTTGACAAGCCCCAGGCGGCCGATCGGTCCCCAGCGCACGTATTCGATCATTCCGCTGTTTACTTCCGCTTTGGGAGCGATCATCATCGTTCCGCCGGTGAATTTGCTGTTGCTGAAACTGAGGAACAGACACGGCCTGCGGTCGAAATCTCTTTCGTCATCTGTGCGAACGGGAAATGGACGCCGGTGCAGCCGTGCCAAACCGAGGAAGATCGAAATGATGTAGCCCAATTCTCCATAGCGGCTGAAGCGTCGCGCGCGGAGTGTAGCTACATCGGCGGCGAAACCTACGCTTAATAAATTTATGTAATGGATGACGCCTTGACGATGCCGCAGGCGCAGAACGTCGCATGGTTGTTTGCGGCCGGTGATGAGTGATTCGATGGCGTGTTCAACCCCGCGCTCGCTGAAGTCGCGCAAGAAGGAGTTACCTGTGCCGAGAGGAAGAAATCCGAGCACGGGGCGGGCAGCGGGCCGAGCCTGCCCCGAGCCTGCTGAAGGGAGCGCCCGAGCCACATCCGCCTTCTCCACACTAGCCCGCTCCACACAACCAGCCTCTGGGAACAAGCCATTCACGACTTCATACGAAGTGCCGTCGCCGCCCACGGCGATAAATTTCCGTCGACCACCCGCGTATGCTTCGCGCGCGATGCGTGTCGCGTCTTCGGCACGCTGCGTCTCGACTACATCAAGGGCGACTCCGCCTGCGCGCAGCCGTTGGAGCGCCGCACCCAACAGCTTGCGGCATTTCCCTCCTCCAGCCGCTGGATTCACAATGGCAAGGTACGGCTGTTGTGCGCTCACAGACCCACCACCGCGCTCCGCTGCGCGGTTTTCCTCATCTCCTCGGCCAGGGCATCCCGTTTGATCTTCATGGAGGCCGTGCGTGGAAAATCTTTCTGCCAGACCAGATATCCGCCGACGCGTTTGAAATCGGGGAGCTTGCGGTTGCGGGCGATGATTTGTTCGAGCAGTTTGTTATCGAAATGCTGATTGTTCTCCAGGCGCAACGCCATCACCAGCATTTCCCGCCCCTGCTCTTTTTGCGGCCACACATAGTTTGCCGCGAAGACGCAATATTCTTTCACCGGCAGGCCGTCAAATACGGTTTCGATATCCTCGGGATAAATGTTTTTGCCGCCCTCGGTGACGATCATATTTTTCTTTCGCCCGAAGAGTTGCAGGTGCCCGTGCTTTTCGAAGCAGCCGAGATCTCCCGTGAGTAACCAGCCATCGAGAATGGTTTGCAGCGTGAGTTCCGGGTCGTCGAGATAATGCGACATCACGGTTTTGCTGCGCGCCGCCACTTCGCCGATTCCTTCTTCATTCGGATTCAGTATGCGCAGTTCGACTCCGGGGAGCGGTTTGCCGACTGTGTCTGCGCGAAACGGTTTCAGATCGTTCAATGTGAGCGCGGTTCCCGCTTCCGTGAGGCCGTAGCCGTTGACCACGGGAATGCCCAGGTCGTAGAAGAACTGCATGGTCGAAGGCTCCATGAACGCGCCGCCTGTGATGAGGGCAAGCAGTTCGCCACCAAATGCTCGATGCACTTTGGGAAGCAGAAACCGGCTGAGTTCGACTCGCGGTTTCTTGCGGGTGAGCATCCGGTTGAGCGCGATCATGCGATTGAGAATCGCGCGCTTCCATGCGGGAAGCTCGTCGAACTTTGCCCGTAGCCCTCGTTCCAGATTTTTGACGATCATCGGAACCAGCGAAACGTAGGTGATGCGATAGCGAACGAACGCATCGCGGACAAACTCCGGGCGTAGCGTCCGCAAGTGCACTACGCATGCTCCGCAAACGAATGGACCGATGAATCCCACCATGAAATCAATCGCGTGATTGGTCGGCAGAATGCTCAAGTAACGCACGCCAGGCCAGAACGGATACCAGGCGGTGAGCGCGCGGCACTGCTCGAGGTAATTCTCGTGGGTGAGGACGCAACCTTTGGGGCGGCCGCCGGTGCCCGATGAATACACGATACATGCCACGTCCTCGCGCTGCCGCATGACGAAATCCGGCGCTCCCTTGCGCTTGAAATCCTCCCAGCGAAATGCGCCGGCGAGATCGGCGCCAACCGGTGCTTCGGTCACGAGCACCAGCTTCGTCTTGATGTTCTGGAACTCCGCTGATTGCATGATCGCCCGCCAGATGTAGTACTCGACGATCAGAACCTTGGCTTTCGAGTGCTCGAGGAGTTGAAGCTGTTCAGGCGCAGTCAGCTTGTAATCGAGCGGAACCAGCACGCCGCCGCAGTAGAGGGCTGCATAGGCGGAAATCAGCCATTTTGATTGGTTTGTCATCAGGATGGCTGCGTGATCACCGGGATCGAATTCGGCATCCTCAAGCGCCCGCGCCAGAGGCAGGCTGATCTCTTTAAAGTCAGAATAGGTGAGCCGGACTTTTTCGCGGGCGCGGTCGGCTTCTATGAGGCAGGTCTCGCTGGCATAACGATCCAGCGCGTCGCGCAAAGCCGCCTGCAGGCAGCTATATTTCTGGAGATCGAGCATTAAAGAGTTATTTCACCACAGAGGCACGGAGCGCCGAGAAAAGGTGTTGAGCACTTCCTTACCTCCGTGAGCACTCCCTTACCTCTGTTGGAAGGCAAGAAATCGAGATAGGGCGGCCCCGTGTACCTCTCAGTGTCTCCGTGACTTCCGTGATAGATCTTATAGCCGCGCCTGGATTTTATCTGCCAGCATGCGAAAATCGGAAACTCCTTGTAATTCGTAGTCTGGGAGCTCGACGTGAAAATGGTTTTCCAGCTTGGTCAGGAGGTCGAGTGTTTGCAAGCTGTCGATGCCAAGCGTCTTGAAAAAATCGTCATCGGGACGCAGTTTCTCGCGTGGGACTTTAAAGTGGGCTGCGGCCAGATTCATGATTTCGTCGAGTGTTTGGTCAGTAGTTGGCATATCTTATACAAGGCAAAAGCAGGTTCCTCACCGATCCTTCGGATCGGTTCGGAATGACATCACTT